>DUCI01000097.1 GCA_012959905.1 Methylococcaceae bacterium
AGCCATGCCGGTCTTAGCAATGGTCTTCAATAGCGTCTCGGTTTGCGCAACATCACCTTCCCACTGACGGACCATTAAACTGAACTTATTGCCGGTTAATACCCCTCGCCTGAGCTTTTTATGATGTCGTGCGGTATCAATCAAAGTAATGTTGGCTTGATCCCAAGACTGCCAATCAGGATTCGCTTTTCCTGGCAACCAAAGACTAAACCACTGACGAGTGACTGCATGTCGATCTTTTAAGCCCGCATAACCGATATCACGCGCTAAAACACCGGTGAATTTTGACAATTGACGGGCAACATACTCCGTATTCTCACCACGTTTTTCAATAAATAAAAATAGATGCTCCCCATCCCCACTGGGGCTAAAAGGCAGCACCTCTTCGACTACAAAATCTTCCGGGGTTTGACGAATCAACCCTGACCCATAGGGGCCACCATAAGTATTCGGCCAATCCAAGACGTCTGTCACTACAAAACCTTAACTGATAAGCTTATAACGCAAAGCACAACAACAATACTACTTTAACCGCGGCGGCTAAGATAAACCATCGGTCATCAACACGACGGCTTGCACAGCAATCCCCTCACTACGCCCCTCAAAACCCAGACGCTCTGTCGTCGTTGCTTTGACATTAATACAATCCAGCGCCACCTCAAGATCACTCGCAATATTATCTCTCATGGCATTAATATGGGGTGCCATTTTGGGTGCTTGGGCGATAATGGTAATATCTGCATTCACTAAACGATAGCCCTTTTCAGCAACAATACTAGACACATGTTTCAATAAGACACGACTATCCGCACCCTCAAAGGCAGGGTCTGTATCGGGAAAATGGTGCCCTATATCACCCAAGGCTACTGATCCTAACAAGGCATCAGCTAAGGCATGAAGCACAACGTCTCCATCTGAATGCGCCGCAATGCCTTTATCAAAGTCGATAGTTACGCCCCCTAAAATAACGTCACCCGCTTCTTGAAAGCGGTGCACATCATAGCCCTGACCAATTCTTATCATTCTTGCTCCAAATAAAATTTTGCCAATATTAAATCCTCTGGACGAGTTATTTTAATATTCCCCGTATGCCCTTCTACAATTTTCGGTTGAAAGCCATTTAATTCAAATGCGCTGGCTTCATCAGTCACCACTTGACCTTTCTCTCTAGCCAACTCTAATACCTTTTTTAATGCCCCGTAGCGAAACATTTGAGGCGTCAAAGCGCGCCAGACTTTATTCCTATCCACCGAATCAACAATTTCACCCTGCCTGACATTCTTTAAAGTATCATGCGATGGCAATGCCAATATACCCCCCACAGCATCGCCTTTCAGCGTCTGAATCAAACGATGAATATCGGATGTCTTGAGACACGGTCGCGCTGCATCATGCACCAAAACCCAATCATCATCAGCGGCCTTATCACTCAAAGCATTTAAGGCCGACAAGACTGAATCAGCTCGTTCTTGCCCACCATCCGCACGAATAATTTTTTCATGTTGCGAACAAGATAAGGTTGGCCAATAAGGATCTTCTGACGAAATGGCCACGGCAATACCGGCAAAACAATCAGCCTGTAACAACTGAAATAATGTTTGCTCAATGACCGTTGTTGCGCCTAATAACAAATATTGTTTCGGGCGATCAGACTGCATTCGCTTACCAACACCGGCCGCAGGAACAACGCCCCAAAATTTCTCTGACTCACTCATAAATACTTAAAAATAAAAAACTTACTTAAGAAAATCTCTGAACCACGGTCAACTGAACAGTCACCATGAATATTGATACCGTCTGAAAAGATCACGTACCGCCAAGAAACAAAACTATTGACGGTGCGCAATCTGCGAAGATCCAGTCTGTAAATATTGATAAAAGGTTTCTTCCTTTCCAATCATACCCAATTGATTTCGGGCTCGCTCTTCAAGGGCTTCATCACCCTTTCTTAAATCCAAAACCTCACGATAAATACGGTCATTTCGTTCTTTCTTGACCATGTTTTGTTGGCTCAGAACATCGATCTGCTGTTGATAAAGACTAATTTGCTGCAAACCGCCTTCACCCAATATGAGTCGATACTGTAACATCACCGTTAACACCCCAATGACCCCCAACAAAATACGCACTGTTTTGATCTAAGCGACTAATTAACCCAACATTCTGAAAGCACTTCTGCCCGCATAACTCGCCTTGGCTCCTAATTGCTCTTCTATTTTCATGAGTCGGTTATATTTAGCAATACGATCCGAACGACTCAAAGAACCTGTTTTAATTTGACCTGTTCCCGTAGCCACGACTAAATCAGCAATTGTGACATCTTCTGTTTCTCCTGATCGATGAGAAACTACCGCAGAATAATTAGCCGCCTTGGCCATCGCTATTGCTTCAAACGTTTCAGTCAAGGTACCAATTTGGTTGACTTTAATCAAAATAGAATTTGCAATTTGCTTATCAATGCCTTCCTTTAAGATCGCTGGATTGGTTACAAATAAATCATCACCCACCAATTGAATTTTATCCCCCAACTGCTCAGTGAGATATTTCCAGCCATCCCAGTCATTCTCATCTAAGCCATCTTCAATACTAATAATAGGGTACTTATTAACCCAATCAGCTAGAAAATGAGTCATGCCTTCAGAATCAAATCGTTTATTTTCAGAAGACAAAATATACCGACCATTATCAAAATACTCCGAACTTGCAGCATCAAGACCCAAATAAATATCTTCTCCAGGACGATAACCGGCCTGCTCAATGGCTTGAAGGATGACGCTAATCGCTGCCTCATTAGAAGGTAAATTAGGCGCAAATCCCCCTTCATCGCCCACTGTTGTTGTCATGCCTTGATCTGTTAAAACTTTTTTAAGGGTATGAAACACTTCTGCACCATAGCGTATGGCTTCTGTGAAACTAGGCGCACCCACAGGTAAAATCATAAATTCCTGTAAATCCACACTGTTGTCAGCATGAGAGCCACCATTAATAATGTTCATCATCGGTACGGGTAAGATAAATTCCCCATCATTATTCATGTATTGGTAAAGTGGCTCGCCTTGCTCTTTTGCTGCAGCATCTGCCGCTGCCATAGAAACAGCCAAGGTAGCATTTGCACCTAGTCGACCTTTAGTCCCTGTTCCATCTAAATCAATCATAGTCTTATCCAGTAAAGCTTGGTCCGAAGCATCAAGACCGATCACCGCTGAACGAATTTCAGTTCGAGTATTTTCCACAGCATTCAGAACACCCTTACCCATATACCGTGACATATCACCGTCACGCAATTCAATGGCTTCTCTTTCACCTGTTGAGGCACCTGAAGGCACCATCGCGCTACCCTCAACGCCTGAAGCTAAAACAACATCAGCCTCAATAGTTGGATTACCTCTTGAATCTAGAATCTCTCTTGCACGAACGTCTACAATTTCAGCCATTTCCTTTACCTATAAAGTTGTTTCTATCAAACGACTGGATTTAACCGTTTGATCGAGTATTAATAAAATTTCTAACAATTCCTTCATTCTATCGAGAGGCCATGCATTCGGCCCATCACTTTTTGCCTGATCTGGATTCGGGTGAGTTTCCATAAAAATACCCGCAATGCCCACAGCCATTGCAGCTCTAGCCAAAACAGGAACAAATTCTCGTTGTCCACCCGAGCAAGTTCCTTGCCCTCCGGGCAATTGCACCGAGTGCGTCGCATCAAATACAACAGGGCAATCTGTTTCTCTCATAGCTGCTAGTGAGCGCATATCTGAAACTAGGTTATTATACCCAAAAGAAGCCCCTCGTTCACAAACCATAATCTGTTCATTTCCGGTTGCTTTTGCTTTATTAACCACATGAACCATATCCCAAGGAGCCAAAAACTGCCCTTTCTTGATATTTAGTGGCTTTCCTTGTTCTGCAGCCCGTTGAATAAACCCCGTTTGTCGACAAAGAAAAGCTGGTGTCTGCATCACATCAACCACGGAAGCCACTTCTCCCAAGGGTGTATCTTCATGAATATCAGTCAATACCGGCACACCAATTTGTTGCTTCACTTTATCTAGAATCTGAAGCCCCTTCTCTATACCTAACCCTCGGAAGCTCTCATGCGATGATCGATTTGCTTTATCAAAAGATGATTTATAGATAAATGGAATATTCAATTCAGTCGTTAATTCTTTCAACTGACCGGCTGTGTCTATAGCAAGTTGTTCACTTTCAATGACACACGGCCCGGCAATCAGAAAAAAAGGCTGATCTAAACCCGCTTCAAAACCACATAACTTCATTCTTGAGACTCCTTTGTTTTTTTATAAATAGCGGCGGCCTCAACAAACCCTGAAAAAACCGGGTGCCCCCTTCGTGGCGTTGAAGTGAATTCAGGATGAAACTGACACGCTAAGAACCAAGGGTGATCTGGGATTTCAATCATTTCAACTAATTGACCATCCATTGACCGTCCAGAAAACTGTAGGCCACTGTCCTCTAAAACCGACAAATAATGATTATTAAATTCATACCGATGCCGATGGCGTTCACTAATAACATCCTGCTGGTATAATTGATGCGCCAGAGTATTGGTTTCCAACTGACACTTTTGTCCGCCTAAACGCATAGTGCCCCCCATATCAGACTCACCGCCTCGAATCTGCTGTCGCCCTGACTCATCCATCCACTCGGTAATCAAGCCAATCACCGGATCTTGTGCGTCAGGAACAAACTCGGTACTGTGCGCCTTGGTCAAACCCACCACATTTCGGGCGTATTCAATCACCGCCACTTGCATCCCCAAACAGATACCAAAATAAGGAATATTATTTTCTCGTGCAACCTTAACGGTGGCCACTTTACCTTCAATACCTCGCTCACCAAAACCACCGGGAACCAAAATGGCATCCATACCCGATAATAATTCCAAACTATTTTCTTCAATAGTTTCTGAATCTATGTACTTAAGATTTACACGATTTCGAGTATGAATACCGGCATGAACTAACGCTTCATTCAACGACTTATAAGCATCCAAATGCTCAACATATTTACCAACAATAGCAATGGTGACTATATTTTCACTGTCTTCCAGAGCAGCAACAACCCGTCGCCACTGACTCAAGTCTGCTGGTGGAACGGTTAAATTTAATTTTTCAACAACGATTTCATCAAGACCTTGGGCATGAAGCAACATGGGAATACGGTAAATTGAATCCGCATCAACCGCTGAAATAACCGCTCGCTCTGAAACATTAGTAAATAAAGCAATTTTCTTTCGATCAGAAGGTGTAATACCTTGTTCTGATCGGCATATTAAAATATCAGGCTGGATACCGATAGAACGCAACTCCTTAACCGAGTGTTGCGTTGGCTTGGTTTTCACTTCACCTGCCGAACGAATAAAGGGCACCAAAGTTAAATGGATAAATAACGTTTCCCTTTCACCTAATTCAATACGCAATTGTCGAATAGCCTCCAGAAAAGGCAGTGATTCAATATCACCCACGGTACCACCTACCTCCACCAATGCGACGTCAGCGCCTTTGGCACCGATAATAATCTGTTGTTTAATTTCATCGGTAATATGTGGAATAACTTGAACCGTTGCGCCTAAATAATCCCCTCTACGCTCTTTGCGGATCACATTTTCATAAATCTGTCCCGTGGTGAAATTATTATGCTTAAGCATTTGTGAATCAATGAACCGCTCATAATGCCCTAAGTCCAAATCGGTTTCAGCACCATCCTCAGTAACAAACACCTCTCCGTGTTGAAAGGGGCTCATCGTACCTGGGTCAACATTAATGTAGGGATCTAACTTAATCATGGTCAGGTTTAATCCACGCGCTTCAAGAATAGCGGCCAATGAAGACGCCGCAATACCTTTACCCAGTGACGAAACAACACCACCCGTTATAAAAATAAATTTAGTCATAAAATAATTAGTTTTTTCTCTAAATTTTCAAATCGAATTAGCCATTTATTATCTCACGATAATCAACGCTTCTTTTAATAGTTATTGTCATCTTCGCCATTCTATTTTCAGTCACTACGGGCTAAAGCCCATTCAAACTGCAACTTCTGGCCCGATTGCATTTCATAAAACCGGTCTGCAACCCATTGACCGCCAACTGCAGCCAACTCACCGTCAAAATAAATAAACGGCATTCTTGAACGTAACCATGGCGGTACCTTTGCTTCCTGAAACAATTTCTTGACTAAATGCGTTCCCGATCGACCTGGCAAACAAATCTTTTCTCCACCTTGTCGATAACGGACAATGACTTCATATTGAGTCCAATAATCCTGTTCATTGCCCGGCTCTGACTGATCCAAACGCCGTAAGACCCCATTGTCTTTTAACATTAATGCATTTTCACCTTGAGGCCATCGTTGTTCAGAACCCGAATCTATCGGCAAGAAAACTTTCAATAAATATAATTGATCTTGAAAACGACGCACACAATGATCGCCCACCATTAACTCAGGATAGCGATCCGTGGATGCCTCAAGCACTTGCGTTAATAACAACTTAACTACCCGTTCAGAAGGCATTTCTAATCCCTTCCATTTAAACCAATGCCGAATAATCATCGGTTGCATTAAAGGGTTCAACGCTTGTAATGACGCAACTGATAATGTTTGCTCTTGCTGACAAAATACTTGCTCAAATAGCGGTTCAACCAGTTGAGAAATCAATGCGTCCCCATGATAACAGTGACGACCGGCACGACTTACTGTTGCATCTACCGCGGGCCAACGCGCCTTAATTAACGGCGTAATCACCTGACGCAAATAATTTCTATCAAAATCAATACAGGCATTACTGGGGTCTTGTATATGATTCAACTGATTGCTTTTGGCATAAGCCTCAATAGCTTGCTTGGTCACGCCTAACAACGGTCTAATTAACTGCCCATCTCCCAACGCGGAATATTCAGAAATCCCAGACAACCCAAGCAACCCAGCACCCCTAAACATTTTCAGCAAAATGGTTTCATATTGATCTTCTTGATGGTGCGCCGTCAGAACCATATCACCCGGCCCTAACAATCTGGCTATTGCCTGATAACGCGCTTCACGCGCTATCGCCTCAAGACTTTCACCCTGAGGGGGCAATAAATTCAATGAGACAGTGGCGAAATTAACACCTAACTGCTCAGCGACCTGCTGGCAATGTATGCCCCAATCTGCGGCGCATTCTTGTAACCCATGATCAATATAAACAGCGGTAACCGATGATGATACGGTGGGAATTTGCGCACATAGATGCAATAAAACATGAGAATCACAACCCCCACTAAAGGCGACAAAAATGTTTTTCCCTAGCGAATATCGTTGTAGCGTACAGAGAAGTGCATCAGGCGTCAGCACCATGATTTACCTTTCAGGTCAAAAAAATATCGGCTTAGCCTATTTTTCATAAGGTCTAATACTGACCCTAAAATAGAAGCTAATTTTCTTCAGTAAAAGCACCAAAGTCCATAATCCTTTGATAGCGATTCTCTAACAATGTGCTCAGAGAGTCCTTCTTTAAGGACGCCAAGTGTCCCAACAGAGCTTCTTTTAAATTATCTGCCACTTGCTGAAAATCACGATGCCCGCCACCTAAAGGTTCTCGAACCACCTCATCCAAAAGTCCCGCTTCTCTAACACGATCAGAAACAATCCCCATGGCTTCAGCAGCCAGTTCGGCCTTCTCAGAACTCTTCCATAAAATAGTCGCACAGCCCTCAGGAGAAATAACCGAATAAGTACTGTATTCAAGCATAAGGAGCCGGTCTCCCACACCAATGGCTAAGGCACCCCCGGATCCACCCTCACCAATAATTGTACAAATCACTGGGGTTTTAATTTTCGCCATCTCAAATAAATTTCGTGCAATGGCTTCACTTTGACCGCGTTCTTCAGCCCCAATGCCCGGATAGGCTCCCGGCGTATCAATCAAACAGATAATCGGCAAGTGAAAGCGTTCTGCCAACTTCATCATCCGCAACGCCTTACGATACCCTTCCGGTTTAGGCATGCCAAAGTTACGATAAATCTTTTCTTTCGTATCCCGTCCTTTCTGATGACCGATAACCATCACAGACTGACCGTCTAACTTCGCTAAGCCACAGACAATCGCAGGATCATCGGCAAAAGCACGATCACCATGTAACTCATAAAAATCAGAAAACATATGCTCAATATAATCAAGCGTATAGGGACGTCCTGGGTGTCGCGACACCTGAGATATTTGCCAATCTGATAATTTTGAATAAATGGCCTGCGTAAGGTCTTGATTCTTAACTTCTAATTGCTTTAATGTGTCTTCAATATCAATGTCATCATCGAACTTAACATTACGCAATTCTTCAATTTTAGCGTTCAGCTCAGCAATCGGTTGTTCAAAATCAAGAAACTTTAGGTCCATAGGTATCTACATGAAGGGAAGTTAACTAAAAAATCAGCTATTTTTGTAAATCTGCGAGCTATTCTACCACCTAAATACGAATAATGCGATCTTCTCCCGTCGCCATCTCGACATCTTAATCTGCCCCTTGCCCGGCACAATATCACCCCTGTTTTTTATTCTTTAAGGCTTGACGATCAAGAACCTTTAACCGCGCCAATTTTTCTTTAATTTTAATTTCAAGCCCCCGAGAAACAGGCGCGTAAAAATTACTCCCCAGCAACTCCTCCGGCAAATAGTTTTCACCTGAAGCGTACGCATCGGGCTCATTATGCGCATAACGATAAGCTTCACCATACCCTAAGGACTCCATTAATTGGCTCGGTGCATTCCTTAGATGTAGTGGGACCGGTAATGAACCACTATTTTTTGCCGCCTGCATAGCGGCCTTATAAGCAACATAAACGGCATTGCTTTTCGCAGCACACGCCATATAAACAACTGCCTGAGCCAATACTAATTCCCCCTCAGGACTCCCTAAACGCTGCTGAGCATCCCAGGCGTTCATGGCTAACTGCAACGCTCTAGGGTCTGCATTTCCAATATCCTCTGAAGCAATCCTGACCATGCGTCTAGCCAAATAAGCTGGATCACAGCCGCCGTCAAGCATTCTGCACAACCAATAAAGCGCCGCATCAGGCGCACTCCCTCGCACTGACTTATGTAACGCAGAAATTTGGTTGTAAAACTCCTCCCCTTTATTATCAAACCGACGCACTTCTCCCGACAATACCTCCCGAGCAATCGCTGAATCAACCACACTCAGCCCATGAGCTTCGGCAACTTCTGTCGCTATAGCTAAAAGATTCAATGCTCGTCGTGCATCGCCATCTGCGGCTTGTGCAAATTGCTTGACTATATTCGGATCCACCGTGAATTGCCCCGCCATACCAGAGTCTTTATTCGCTAAGGCTTGAGTCAGTACCGCGATTAATTCTTCTTCAGTCAAGGCATTAAGAACATAAACACGCGCTCTTGATAACAACGCGTTATTGAGTGCAAACGATGGATTCTCCGTCGTTGCCCCTACAAAAAATATTGTCCCGTCTTCAACATGGGGCAAAAAAGCATCCTGTTGAGATTTATTAAAACGATGCACCTCATCAACAAACAAAATAGTTCGTCTATTTTCACTCTGCAATAACCGTTGTGCTTCAGCTACCGCTAACCGGATATCTTTAACACCGGCCAGAACCGCAGAAAGTGCGATAAAGGATACATCAGAGTACCTTGCAATCATCCGCGCCAAGGTTGTTTTCCCCGTCCCAGGCCCGCCCCAAAAAATCATTGAATGCAGCCGGCCCGAAACAATAGATTCGTACAAAGGTTTACCCGGCATCAAAAGATGCTTCTGACCCATGAAATCGCCAATCTCTTTGGGTCGCATACGTTCTGCTAGTGGCTGCGTCATATCCATTTCATTTATTCCTCAAAGACATCCACACCGTCCGGTATACTCAAAACAAACAAGGCGGGATCAACCGTAACATTGACTTTCATATCCGAAAACTGCAACTGTGTTTTTCGACCAAAATTATCTTCAAACTCCATTGACCCTAACTGTCCATTGACAAGCCCCATCCGAATATATTCAAAACTGCTAGACGCTCCCTTAGGGGTTACACGCAACCAAACAACAGCGTCAGTCACCGAATCCATTTCAACTACAAAGTCACGTTCTAAATCTAGCGTACCGGTCAAAAACAATAACGGGGAAAAACCCATCAATTTGTCAGTACTTTTAATGGTCACTTGCTCTAAGTCAACATCATAAAACCAAACCTTATGATTGGCCGCAACAATCTTCTGGACAAAAGGAGACTTATAATGCCAAAAAAAACCATCGGGCTTCACTAAAACAAACTCTCCTTCACTTTGATCTGTGACTCGCTCTTGTTCATCCCAGTTGGTCTGCACAAAGGATGCAGAAAGAGATTCCGTTGACTTAAAAAAAAGACTCAACGCCTTACTGGCGTTCTCGTCACTGGCAAAAACGACCCCTGGCAACAAGCCTAAAAACAAACCTAATACTAATTTATGCATTAATAATCCTTACGTTACACACTGTCATTTTAATTATCCCCCAGCATTTTATTCAACCATTCATGCGCCTGATTAACAGGTGTTGCAACACAAGGGGAAGATTCCATAGGAGCCGACCCTTTCTTATAGGGCCAAAGTTGTGCATCTGCGCATGCTGAATTAGCGCGTAACCGGGTCACCGGGTCTATCCAAACTTTCTCAATCGACTCTGGCGAACTTAACCGCAAGGGCTCACGCATAATCTTTATCATTAGGTCTGTCCATAGACTCAATGAGCCACTTGCACCCGTTAACCCCATCGGCTTGTTATCATCTCTTCCCAGCCAAACGGTGACCAAATAATCACCACTAAAACCTGAAAACCAACTATCCCGCAAATCATTTGTTGTCCCTGTCTTGCCCGCAAGATTAAATGCTTTAGGAATCTTTTGATAAACAGAACGTCCCGTCCCGTCAGTAAGGGCTTCTTGTAATAAGGTATTGGTTAGATAAGTTGCGCCAGAATCAAGGGTTTGACGCACTGAATAAGGATAGCGCTGCAAGGACTTACCTTCCGTCGACATCACTGACCGAATGGCTCGCAATGGCATAGCAAATCCATCCCCTGCCAAGGTCAAATACATTTGACTCACTTCCAGTGGTGTAAACCCAGTCGCACCTAACAATAAAGAAGGATAAAGTTTAACCGGCCGTTTAACCCCTAAATCTCTCAATGTCTTTGCCACACGGCCAACACCCAGCGACATCCCTAATCGTACTGTGGCTAAGTTATAAGATCGTGCTAATGCGGTATGCAGTGGAATATAACCGTGACTACGGCCATCATAATTCTTCGGCGCCCAAGTCGTTCCATTTTTACTGGTCAATTGTACCGGGTGATCACTCAATAAAGTGGTCACGGTATAACGCTCTGCTTGTTCGAGTGCGGTTAGATATATTGCGGGTTTGATTAATGACCCGATCGGCCGAACGGCATTAAGGGCGCGATTAAAGCCCACAGCATGCGCCTTGCGTCCACCACTTAAAGCAACAATTTCGCCGCTTCCTGGCTGTGTGACAATCACGGCGGTTTCTAACTGATTAGTCCCTTTGCGTAACTCCAGTTGTTTCAGTTTTTTTTCAATGACTTGCTGCATCGTTTTTTGCACTCGAACGTCAAGCGTGGTAAAAATTCTCAACCCATTTGACGTCAAATCATCATCCCGGTACTCCTGCGTTAACTGCCGCCTTACTAACTCCAAAAAGGCTGGGTATTGATTAATTGCTTGGCGCCTATAAGGAACCACATCCAAGGCTTGTTTTTGGGAATAAGTCGCTTGTGCTGCCGTGAGATACCCTTGTTTAACCATCTCATCCAGAACCAAATTTCGTCGTTTCTTTATTCTTTCTGGATGTCGCTTGGGATTATAATAAATCGGCCCTCGAACCAAGGCCACCAGCATCGCTAATTGATGGCGCTCTAATCTCTCCAGCGGTTGAGAGAAATAAAATTCACTCGCCAAACCAAAACCATGTACCGCACTAGCGCCATTCTGACCGAGATAAACCTCGTTTAAATAACCCTCCAGAATGTCATTCTTTTCAAATCGTAGCTCTAAAATAATAGCCATCAATGCTTCATTAAATTTCCGCCACAAACTACGTTGAGAGGTTAAGAAAAAATTCTTAACTAATTGCTGCGTGAGCGTACTTCCTCCTTGAACAATACCACCCGCCTTCACATTAACCCAAAGTGCCCGTGCTATTGCTTTTAGAGAAATACCGTAGTGCTGATAAAACCCGTGATCCTCAGTCGCAATTAATCCATCCACCAAAGCCTTAGGCACCTGACTAAAAGCGACCAGCGTCCTATCTTCTTTTCGTAAGGGATAAAAACTACCAATAAGCGCCGGAGCTAGTCGAGCAATGGCTAATTTACGCCCACTGACTCTATTGACTATCGACAACAACGCATCGTCTTTGAAGACTAATTGTAATTCTCGACTGGCTTCATGTTTATCCCAAAATCGAAAACTTCTGGTTCGTAACGTTAAAGATTTCCCGTTGCGATAAAAGGACCCTTCTGTAGCAAGGGAAGCCACTTCTGTGAACTGTAACTGCTTAAGCACC
>DUCI01000098.1 GCA_012959905.1 Methylococcaceae bacterium
AAACCTTGGTCTTTAATAACAAGGTGCTTTTATTTTTCTTCCAAGTGGTTCGCTAAAAGTTCTTGCATCAATCCAACCCCATTTAAATTCAGGGAAAACGTCGCCCAGATTTTCTGGAAAAACGTTTTCCAAAAATCACAGGAGAGTATTTTTCATGGAACTAGGAACTGTAAAGTGGTTTAACGAAAGTAAAGGTTACGGCTTCATTCAATCTGAAAATGGCAAAGACCTCTTTGTTCATTTCTCTGAAATTCAAGGCGACGGTTTTAAAACCCTTATAGAAGGCCAGTCGGTCGAGTATGAAGAGGGTGAAGGTCAAAAAGGCCCACAAGCCACTCGAGTAACTCCCAAGTAAAAATCGCAAAACATCACCAAGCAGAACTTTAATTCTTCTAGAGTCCTTTAAGTTTCAAATCATCTAAAAGGAAACGGCCTCTAGGTCTTGTTCTTTGGTGTGCTCCAGTTAAAAACATAGTTCCAAGTCTCTGCTACCACAACTTAATATAATAGTGAAGGCCTGTATAAAGTCTTCGCTTTTTTGTAAATCCTTTACACTTAAATTTAACGAAAACTTATTCGATGCCCTATTTATCACTCTCAAACATAAAACTTAACTGGCTTAGTAATATACGCAATGATGTTCTTGCAGGTATGGTTGTCGCTCTGGCTCTTATTCCTGAGGCAATCGCCTTCTCGATTATTGCCGGTGTTGACCCTAAAGTTGGTTTGTATGCTTCATTCAGCATGACCATTGTCATTGCTTTTGTCGGGGGACGTCCCGGCATGATTTCAGCCGCAACGGGTGCTATGGCACTTGTCATGATCACGCTTGTAAAAGAACACGGACTTGAATACCTTCTTGCGGCAACCATCCTTACAGGTGTTTTACAAGTCATTGCGGGTTTTTTAAGATTAGGTTCTCTGATGCGGTTTGTATCACGTTCTGTCGTAACAGGATTTGTAAATGCTTTAGCCATTCTAATATTTCTAGCACAACTTCCAGAATTCAAAGGGGCAGGAATTCAGATGTACGGCATGGTCGTCCTTGGGCTAGCAATCATTTATATCTTACCGCGTTTTACAAAAGTTTTTCCATCCCCGCTGGTCAGCATCATTACTATTACCGTAATCACTATTTATTTTGGAATGGATTTACGTACAGTAGGCAATATGGGAGAGCTCCCTTCTACGTTACCGATTTTTCTGTTACCCGATATACCACTCACTCTTGACGCATTGTCGGTTATTTTTCCATATTCCCTGACACTCATGTTTATCGGCCTGTTGGAATCACTTATGACAGCAACTATTATCGACGACCTGACAGATACTCCCAGTAACAAAAACCGTGAATGCACAGGGCAAGGTGTTGCCAATATTGTGACTGGATTTTTTGGAGGTATGGCAGGATGTGCAATGATTGGGCAATCTGTTATCAATATCAAATCAGGGGGCCGTGGGCGCCTGTCGACACTTTTTGCTGGACTGTTTCTTTTATTCTTACTTTTGGTTCTTGGAGATTGGGTAAGGCAAATCCCTATGGCAGCCCTCGTTGCCGTCATGATAATGGTTTCTATTGGAACATTCAATTGGTCATCTTTTAGCAACCTGAGAACACACCCAAAAACCTCCAGCCTTGTTATGATAACTACCGTAATAGTCGTTGTCACTACCCATGATTTGGCTATAGGTGTCTTTGTTGGGGTTTTGACGAGTTCTCTTTTCTTCGCTCGCAGAATATCGCGATTTCTAAAAATCGAATCTAATTTATCTAAAGATTCCGATAAGCGCACCTACAAAGTTTATGGCCAGGTATTTTTTGCTTCGGCAAATAGATTTTCTGATTCCTTCGATTTCAAGGAAGTTGTTCCAAAAGTCACCATTGATGTTAGCGTAGCTCATTTCTGGGACTTGTCCGCGGTCGGTGCATTGGATAAAGTTATCATGAAATTTCGCCGTGAAGGAACGGCTGTTAATCTGCTTGGAATGAATGATGCGAGTGCCACGATTATTGAACGTCTAGCAGTGTATGACAAACCGAATTCAGTTGAACTAATGTCAAAACATTAAAGGAGGTATAAGCGTGGCAGATCTATA
>DUCI01000099.1:0-6381 GCA_012959905.1 Methylococcaceae bacterium
CCCGGCTCAATTAAAATGACCTGAATATTAGTCCCGTGCAATTCTAAACGCAGGGTGTCTACTAAGCCTTCTAAGGCATACTTACTGGCATTATAAGCACCTCGGTACTTCATCGCCGCAAAGCCTAAAACTGAACTATTAAAGACGATACGACCTTGGTTATTTTTACGCATATAAGGCAAGATCAAACAAGTTAGCTCATGACAGCCAAAAACATTCGTTTCAAATTGTTGTCGCAATACATCACGCGTTAAATCTTCTACCGCACCGGGCTGACCATAGCCGGCATTGTTAAACAACGCATCAATCTTTCCATCCGTTAATTTAACAACCTCAGCAACCCCATTACGGATACTCTCACTATCATTCAGATCCAGTTGAATCGCCTCAAAACCCTGAGCCACCAATTTTTGAACATCCTCATTCTTTCTAGCCGAAGCAATAACGCGGTATCCTCGCTGCTTTAATGCGCCAATAGCATCATAACCAATACCGGTAGAACAACCCGTTACCAAAATAGTCTTAGCGTTAACATTCATCTTGTAAATAGCTCGTTTCAACATAATTACGTGACACCCCTATAAACAATAATGCCGTGACTAGCATTAACAAGGTGAAAAACCAAAAATAATCTGCCCCTGCCAGTTTACTACTCCCATCGTCATTCTGTATAAAGAAATTAACCGCGCCGGTAAACAAATTACCGGCCGCCACCGACAACATGTAAAAAGCCATAACAAATGACTTCATCGTTTTCGGTGCTTGCGTATAAGAAAATTCAAGACAAGTAATTGACACCATAACTTCTGCGGCAGTCAACAACACATAAGCCAACAACTGCCAACTGATATGCGGCGTTAACCCGGCATCAATTTCCATTTGTATCCAACTGGAAATGGCAAAAGCAAATGTCGTAATAAACAAGCCAATGGCAATCTTTCTTAAGGCGGTTAAGTTAAACCATTTATTGAGTTGCGGATACAGAAAATAAGAAAACAGCGGAACTAACATTATAATTAATAACGGGTTGGCCGCCTGAATTTGGGAAGGCAAAACCTCAATCCCCCAAAGATGCCGATCCATTTTCTGTGCTTGTAATACCCAAGATGAACCCGTTTGGTCAAATAGAGCCCAAAACATCGCAATAAAAATATAAATAACAGACAATTTACCTAAGACTTTAAGACCGGTCTCACTAAAAACATCGCGCAAAAAAACCTTACCCGCCGGAGGGATATGCACAAAACGATAACGTCCAGACCAAAAAATAATCGTCGCTAATAACATTAAAACACCAGGAACAAAAAAGGCTAGCTTTGCACCATAGTGCTCTAACAGCCATGGGATCGCTAACATGGAAAAGAACGCTCCCAAATTTATAGCCAGATAAAAACCACTAAAAACCTTGCTCAACAGAAATTGATTAGCACGACCAAACTGATCCCCCACATGAGCCGAAACGCACGGCTTAATACCGCCGGCGCCTAAGGCAATTAATGACTGACCCAGTAGCAACCCCATCCGTGTATCGTCCAACGCTAGGGCAAAATGACCCAAACAATAAACCACCGATAAATAAATAATAGTCCGATACTTACCCCACACGCCATCGGCTAATAAAGCCCCTAATACCGGCGTAATATAGACGGCAGAAACAAACAAATGAAAATAACCTTGGGCTTCATATTCTGACATAACATCCAATTGCCCAGAAGCGTTCAGTAGATATTGCGTCATAAAAATCACCAGAATTGAGCGCATACCATAGTAACTAAATCGCTCAGCCGCCTCATTGCCAATGATAAAAGCAATACCGGGTGGCACTTTTGTTGTCACTACCGGAGAATTTTTATAATGATGCATAACCGTTAAATAACTTTAAGAATAAAAACAATTGTACCGAAAAAACCGCCCGTAACGCGGCCTTTATAAGCCCTCATTTTCAAAACCACTCACTGTCTAAGGTTTTAACAAAAGGTATTTTTTCACCCTGAACTAAGCTAAAATACAACTCTTTGCAAACCCCATCCGTCTTTCAGTCGTTACATTTTACAATACATTAAGGCCTCATGAACCAGATAAACAGCCCTGCTATAGAAGCGATAAAACAATTAAAATCCTATCTTGGTCAACATATTATTGGGCAAGATGATTTAATTAATCGAATGTTAATCGCGCTGCTCTCTGACGGTCATATTTTAGTTGAAGGTGCTCCAGGACTAGCAAAAACACGCGCTATTAATTGCTTAAGCCAAGGCATTGAAACAAACTTTCACCGCGTTCAATTTACCCCGGACTTATTACCTGCTGACCTTACAGGGACTGAAATTTATCGTCCACAAACAAGTTCCTTTGAATTCCAAAAAGGGCCGTTATTTCATAACCTTGTATTAGCCGATGAAATCAACCGCTCGCCTGCTAAAGTACAAGCGGCATTGCTTGAGGCTATGGCTGAACGACAAATTACCGTCGGCTCTACCAGTTATCCTTTACCGGAACTTTTCCTCGTCATGGCCACCCAGAATCCTATTGAGCAAGAGGGCACTTACCCCTTACCGGAGGCCCAACTCGACCGTTTCTTATTACACGTAAACGTTGACTTCCCAAAACCGGAACATGAAAAACAAATTCTAGCCCTTGCCAGACGAGAAGCTTTAGGACAAAAAACTAATACCTCCATTGACCACAAACCTATCCAACAATCGGCTATTTTCACTGCTCGTAAAGAAGTGCTTAATATTTATATGGCTGATAACCTCCAAGACTATTTACTGCAAATTATCCTAGCAACACGCCAACCCCAAGCCTACGGTGATGACCTCGCACAATGGATACAATTTGGAGCAAGTCCACGCGCGACAATTGCCTTAGACCGTTGTGCCCGTGCCAAAGCTTGGTTAGCTGAACGTGACTTTGTCGGGCCCGAAGATATTCAAGATCTGGCTTTTGATGTCCTTCGTCATCGAATTATTCTTTCTTACGAAGCCGAGGCCGAAGGCATTAGCCCCGATTACTTTATCAAGGAACTTATACGCAGAATACCCGTCCCCTAATGAAGACAACGCTATCTTTAACACCTGACGAACGCATTCATATTCAATTTAACAACCTGATCCGTTTATCTGCTAACGCCCGTCAAATCAACTTGGACCATAGCACGATAAAGTCAAAACAAAGCGGTGGTTATTTATCTAGCGCTAAGGGCAGGGGCATGGAATTTGATGAAACTCGACTTTATCAGCCCGGCGATGACATCCGTAGTATCGATTGGCGCGTGACCGCCCGTACCGGCAAACCGCATACTAAACTCTTTCGTGAAGAACGCGAACGCCCGGTTTTCTTATCCGTAGACTTAAGAGATCCCATGTTCTTCGCAACCCGCGGTGTTTTCAAATCTGTTCAAGCCGCTCATCTAACGGCTCTCCTTGCTTGGGCCGCTCTGCGTCAAGGGGATCGCATTGGCGGACAAGTTTTTACTAATAACACACAACGTGAAATTAAACCTCAAAATGGTCGCCAGGCTGTTTTACGATTATTCCACGAACTAGTCCGTGCCGAACAAGAACATTCAATACCAAAACACACCCACCCACAACCGTTAGCACTCACTATCATGCGCCTATGTCGACATGTTAAGCCCGGCAGTTTAGTCTATTTAATCAGCGATTTTCGCGGTCTTGATGACAGTTGTGAACCTCATCTTTCTCAACTTTCAAAACATTGTGATGTGGTGCTCATTAGGGTGTCTGACCCTCTAGAAAGCACCTTACCCAAAAACGGACATTACCGTTTTACCGACGGCATTACCGATATCACTGTTGATACCACTAATCCTCAGCAGCTAGAAAATTATCAACAGCGCTTTCAACAACAACAACTTAAATTACAACAATTAACCAAAAAAAGGTCTATCCACGCCTATTTTTGTAGCACAGATGATGACCCCACCGCTCTTTTGTGTCGAAAAAAACTATGAATTCTGAACCCTTAGCAATCAAGGATATTCATTTACCTGACCCGATTCTCTGGTGGCCTCCAGCGATCGGTTGGTGGTTAGTATTTTTATCAAGCATCCTACTTATGGTATTGATTATCTGGGGCTATAAAAATATTACCCGTAAAACTGCGGTCAAAGCTGCTCGCAAATTACTCCTTCAGATTCAAAATAAAAATGACTGGAATGATCAGCGTAAACTCACGGCCTTATCTGCCTTATTGCGTCGTACAGCAATCAGCGTCTACCCCCTTGAACAAGTCGCCAGCTTAACGGGCCCAGCATGGCTTGAATTTTTAGACCGCCCTTTTGAACAAAAAAAATTCTCCTCGACGCAAGGACAACCACTCATCAGTACCCTTTACCAACCCGCTATGAATCACAACCTTGAGACCTTATTTAAACTCTCCGAACAATGGCTTTCTGCCATTAAAGGACATGAGAAGTGATTCACTTTGAATGGCTCTGGGTTTTAGCGGCATGCCCACTCCCTTGGCTAGCCCATAAACTGCCCGCTATAAGCCCGCATAATCAAGCCGCATTGCGTGTCCCTTTTATTGAAGACTTCCAAATCGACCCGCCTTCAAAAAAGATTATTAAGACTAAATCTTGGCTTTTTTATTGGGCCATTATTGCCTGGTGCTGTTTAATCCTTGCCGGTATTCGCCCCCAATGGCTAGGGGAGCCTGTCGAAATGGCCGTAACGGGGCGCGACTTAATGCTCGCCGTTGACCTATCGGGCAGCATGGAGGAACAGGACTTCTTAATCCAACAAAGACAAGTGGACCGACTTACAGCAACTCAATCAGTCGCTAACCAATTTATAAAAAGACGTGCCGGCGATCGTATTGGTCTCATTCTTTTTGGCACTCAAGCCTATCTTCAAACCCCATTGACTTTCGATCGTCAAACCGTAATGACACTGCTCAGTGAAGCTTTTATAGGGCTCGCTGGCGAAAGCACCGCTATTGGTGACGCCATTGGCCTCGCCGTCAAAAGGCTCCGAACCCAACCCAGCAATAGTCGTGTACTCATCTTGATGACCGATGGAGCCAATACAGCCGGTGTCATTTCCCCGCTTAAAGCGGCCGACCTGGCCGCCGAACATCAACTTAAAATCTATACTATTGGTATTGGTGCTGATGAAATGATTGTGCGCAGTCTTTTTGGTAACCGCCGCGTTAATCCCTCACGTGATCTGGATGAAAAGACCCTCAAATCCATTGCTGAAAAAACCGGGGGGAAATACTTTAGAGCCCGCAATACCGATGAATTTAATACTATTTACACGCTACTGGATGAACTTGAACCTATTGAAAAAGACAAACAATTCTTCCGACCCAAAACAGAGCTCTACATATGGCCTCTTGGATTATCTTTGTTTTTAATGTTATTAATCGTCATTTTAAAAATTAAAAACCGCTAATGGATAGCTTTCACTTCCTCCGTCCACTATGGCTCTTGGCCTTAATCCCTTTTTTAGCCGTACTGATCATCTTGCTAAAAAAACAATTCCAACACGGGCATTGGAGCCGTATCTGTGATCCCGAACTGCTCCCATTTATTCTCCAGAGCAATTTCCAACAGCACTCCAAAACACCGATTTTCTTAACGGCTATAGGGTGTCTGATCGCAATCCTTGCCATTTCAGGACCAACATGGGAAAAGCTCCCGACTCCAGTTTTTCGTAATATTTCAGCTCTGGTCATTGTTTTGGATCTATCACAATCAATGAATGCTCAAGATATAAAGCCCAGCCGCTTAATCCGTGCTCGCTATAAAATAGCCGATATTCTCAAGCAACGAAAAGATGGCCAGACCGCCTTAATTGTTTATGCCAATAATGCTTATACCGTCACACCGCTCACAAACGATATTGAAACTATTACCAGTCAATTAACCGCCCTTAACAGCCAGATTATGCCCCGCCAAGGGAGTAATGCATATAATGCCATCAAAAAAGCCACCGCCTTGCTTAAACAAACTGGATTAAATCAGGGCGATATACTCCTCGTTACCGATGGCATTAATGACTCGCTCATCACTAAAATAACCCCGGCTTTAGACCCCTACCGATTATCCATATTAGCCATAGGCACCCAATCCGGAGCGCCCATTAATCTGCCCAACGGGGGTTTTCTAAAAGACCCTGTCGGCACCATTGTTATTCCTAAATTAAACTTAACCGCCTTGGCCGAACTCAGTCATGCAGGCCATGGGATACTGCAAACGATTACCGCTGATGATACCGATACTAACGCCCTCGCTGCGCGCTTTAACCAACACCCTGAGAAAGCTAAAAATGAGTCTCAAGATATTCAATTAGACCTGTGGCTAGAACGCGGCCCTTGGTTACTGTTTCTGGTTATCCCGCTTGCCAGTCTGTG
>DUCI01000099.1:6420-12218 GCA_012959905.1 Methylococcaceae bacterium
TACCGATTCCCAAAACCAGTCACGCTGAAGCCTTAGAAAATATTTGGCAAACGCCCGACCAACAGGGTTATCAAGAATTTAATCACGGTCAATTCTCTCAAGCTGCCGAAAAATTTAATAACCCTGACTGGAAATTTAGCGCCCTTTACCGTGATGGCCAATATTCCAAAGCCATTGAGGCCTTAACCGATGAAAACAGCGCCAAGGCTCATTACAACCGCGGTAATAGCTATACTAAACTGGGACAACTTCCTGAAGCGCTTAAAGCCTATAACGCTGCACTAGCGCTTAATCCTAACCATACCGATGCGCACTATAATAAAAAACTCATCGAAGACGCCTTAAAAAAACAACAACCCCCTGACCAAGACGCCTCTAAGAATACACCTCCCGATGAAGACTCAGCGCACAATAACAATGATGAATCCAGTGAAACGGATGAATCTCCAAAAGATCAACAAGATAATCCGTCTCAATCAGAGCAAAATTCAACCACTAAAGAAAACCAAACGCCTGAAGATAACCCTACAAAACCTAACGATGAATCGATCAATGAGCCTGAGGAGAACCCATCCGAAGATCATCTAAACAGGACACCTGAAACAGATGATGGATCAAATAAGGTTAATGAGCAATGGCTCAAAAGAATCCCTGATGACCCTTCTGGATTATTACAGAGGAAATTTAAATATCAATATAGCCAACAAAGAAATGATTTTGAAACTAATGAAAATTGGTAACCTAAAACATCAAATGTCCTTATTATTTTTTACACTTATGCTTTCATTATCTGCTTTGCGCGCTATGACCGCCGCCTTACCGCGCCTCATTATTGTTGCCTTAACCTTTACGCTTCTGCCTTGCTCATATGCCTATGCGACAACTATTTCTGTGACATCAGAACGCAACCCAGTAACCCTAAATGAATCATTTCAACTGACCTTTTCAGCAACTGAAACGCCCGATGGCGACCCAGACTTTTCCATTCTAGAATCTTATGTTGAAATTTTAAATCAACATAAAAATAGCAATACGTCGATTATTAACGGCCAATTCCAGCACCAAGAATCTTGGCATCTTAACGTACTGGCCAAACAATCTGGGGTTATCACATTGCCATCCGTCCCCTTTGGAAAAGATCTAAGTAATACCTTAATCATTACTGTAGTCACACCCGATCAGCACACAAAGCTTTCATCGCCACAGCCAGATAAAGACCTCTTCCTACTGGTTGAAGTCTCGCCTCAAGAAGGTATCGTACAATCACAATTTATATATACCTTGCGCTTATTTAGACGAGTCAAAATTTCCCAAGCCAGCCTAACCGAACCCACATCAGACACCGCTATTATTGAACGATTAGGAGAGGATATAACCTATCAAGATCAACACAATAACCTTACCTATGAAGTGACTGAAAGAAAGTATGCTATTTTTCCACAACAAAGTGGCCTCTTAACTATCGCTCCTGTTGCTTTAAATGCTGAAGTCTATAGCTCACAACGCGGACAATTTAACGGTTTATTTAATCGTTCTCGCACCCGTATCAAAAGGGTTTTTTCTGACGCTATTCAGCTTAATGTGCAACCCATTCCTGCACCCTTTACTGCCCCCCATTGGCTACCCGCCCAAGCCTTACATATTGAACAATCATGGTCCGGTGATATTACGGACATGAAAGTCGGTGAGCCATTAACCCGCACCCTTAAGATCATTGCCCAAGGCACCACTGTTGGACAGTTGCCCGAACTGCATTCGCTGCAATCCAATGCCGAACGCGGACTCAAAACTTACCCTGATAAGCCCGCGCTAAACGAAAAAAAAACCGATACCCTGATTGCTTATAGAGAAGAAAAAATCGCCTTCATTGCATCTAAAGAAGGACTCTATCAATTACCGGCTATAAAAGTCCCCTGGTGGAATACCCAGACACAATCCGTTGAGCTCGCACTAATCCCTGAAACGACCCTGATCGCTACATTAGCGCCCCAATCTACCGAAGTAATCCCAGATTCTACCCTAACCACCACACCCCAGCTAGAACAGCCCCTTAATTCAGCACCAACAGCACCGCCTCAAGTGACCCGTTATTTCTGGCCTGGCTTATCTTTATTTTTAGCTCTTGGTTGGCTCCTAACCCTATTATTAGCGCACCGAAAATCAAAGTCTTTATCCACACCTGAACAACAAAAAACACCGCCTTATAATCAAAAGGTGCTTAAACAAGCCTGCGCCGCCCATAGTGCTGAAGCCGCTAAAAATGCCTTATTACTCTGGGGACAACAATACTTTCAAGAAAAAAGCTTACGTCGCATTGCATCCTACTGCGACGCCCCATTAAAAAAAGAAATCCTCTTGCTTAACACGATCTTATATAGCCCCGATTGTGATGACTGGAACGGTGAAAACTTATACACTGCGTTTAAGGCCTTTGAACCTAAAGCACTTTCCACTGACGTGCCCCCTAATAAACTAAAACCCTTATATAAACTCTAATCGATTTAGACTATGGCTACAGCTCCAAACATTCACGCCATTGTATTTGACCTCGGTGGCGTACTGATACAATTAGGCGAACCACTGATTAAAAACGAATGGCATACGACTGAGAGCAACCTTGATCTGACGGGTGACGCATGGCTACTTTCTTCAACGGCTCAAGATTTTGAAAAGGGTCTCATCGCCCCCCTTGAGTTTGCTGAAAATATTATTTCTGAAATGTCTTTAAACATTACCCCGACACTCTTTATTCAGCACTTTGAGCAATGGCCCGTTGGCCCTTACCCTGGCATCTTTGATACCCTTAGCCAACTGCGTGATCGTTACACATTGGCTGTTTTTTCAAACACTAATGCCATTCACTGGCCCAGACTACTCAACGAAATGTCGCTGGCAGGAAAGGTCGACCACTATTTCGCATCACACCTCATTCACTTAGCCAAACCCAACCCCGAAGCCTTTACCTTTATGGCCCATGCTATGGGGCTTGAACCGAATACCATTCTTTTCCTTGATGACAATCGCCACAATATTGACAGTGCGCGTCAAGTTGGTTTTATCGCCCACCAAGTCATTGGATTTGAAAGCACCCTGCGCTGTTTACACCGCTTAGGTATCCTATAAAAACAATACCGCTTATAATAAGCATCATTTTGTTTCGGAGACCCTAGGATCATGAAGCCTCTATCTTTAACACAATTTATTTCAGAACAAGCAGGCGCCTCTGAATCCTTATCATTAGTCTTGGATGATATTATTTCCGCCTGCCAGCAAATTGCTGACCTTGTCCATAAAGGCGATTTAACGCAACTCTTAGGGGATGCTGATTCTGAGAATGTTCAAGGTGAAATTCAAAAAAAACTTGATATTATTACCCATGATATTTTTGTCGAAGCCCTTATTAATAACCCTAATATAGCGGGGTTAGCCTCAGAGGAGAACGATGAAATTATCCCCACAAAAAATCATCACGATCCCAAAGGGAAATATCTCATTTTATTTGATCCCCTTGATGGCTCCTCTAATATAGATATTAATATGTCTGTTGGCAGTATTTTTTCTATTTTACGTTGCAAGCACTCAACAACACTTTCTGAAGCAGATTTCTTACAACCCGGAAACCAACAAATAGCCGCGGGGTTTGTACTTTACGGCCCCTCTACCATGATGATCCTCACTACGGGGCAGGGCGTTAATGCCTTTACACTCAATCCCCAAAACGATGAATTTATTCTAACTCACCCCAATATAGTTATCGCCGAGAACACCAGTGAATTTGCTATCAATATGTCTAACCAACGATTTTGGGAAAAGCCCGTACAACACTATATTAACGAATGTGTTCTAGGCTGCGACGGCCCTCGAGAGAAAAACTTCAATATGCGCTGGATTGCATCCTTGGTCGCCGAAGTCTATCGAATACTGACCCGTGGCGGTATTTTTCTTTATCCACGTGACAACCATAAATCAAAATCGGGGCGGTTACGGTTAATGTACGAAGCAAATCCTATCGCCTTTTTAGTACAACAAGCGGGTGGTGACAGTTCTACAGGGCAAGAACAAATCCTTGATATTCAACCCCGTGAATTACATCAACGTGTACCGCTCATTTTAGGGGCCAAACAAGAAGTCCAGCGTTTAAAAGAATATCACCAGTCCTCTTTATAAGGCCTTTCTATGTTCAAACAACTCTTCTCTGAATTTCTCGGAACCGCTATTTTAGTCTTTTGTGGAACCTCGGCTATTGTTGTTAATGACATCAGCCAAGGGATGGTTAGTCATGTTGGAATCGCGCTGGTTTTTGGTTTAATTGTCCTCGCTGTGATCTATACCTTAGGCGATATTTCAGGCGCCCACATCAACCCCGCCGTCACCATTGCCTTTTGGCAAGCAGGTAAATTCCCAGGCCATAAAGTCATCCCCTATATTATTTGTCAAATCAGTGGTGCTATTTTAGCAAGCACGCTAGTTTACTTGCTCTTCTTCGGACATCCAACCTACGGCGCAACACTCCCCGCCTATGGCATTATGCAAACGTTTATTCTGGAAATTATCCTCACCTTTATACTCATGCTTACTATTATCAATGTTGCCACGGGTTCCAAAGAGAAGGGCATTACTGCAGGGATTGTGATTGGTAGTGTGGTTGCATTAGAGGCACTATTTGCTGGCCCCATTTCTGGTGCTTCTATGAATCCAGCACGCTCTATAGGTCCTGCATTACTCAGTGGTCAATGGGAAACCTTATGGGTCTACATCACAGCACCCGTTATCGGTGCTAGTTTTGCCGTTACTTGTTGCCGGTGTTTGAAAGATTCACCGTGTTGTCGTTAGCTTCTGACAGATAATCTCGTATTAAATACAAGGCGGCAATGGAGCGCGCTTCAGTACACTCACCTTGAGCAAATAACCGCCCCAGATCATCTAATTTCCAGGGAACAACCTCTAATTCCTCAGGCTCATCCCCTACTAATTTTTCAGGGTATAACCCCTCAGCTAAAATGATATTGGTCATATGTTCCAAATAAGCAGGGGCAATGGACAATGAAGTAATCATCGTCAATTCTCGAGCGCCATAACCCACCTCTTCTTTCAATTCACGATTGGCCGCAACTAAGGGCGATTCTCCATCATCAATTTTGCCCTTTGGTAGACCCAGTTCATAACGATCAACTCCAGCAGCATACTCACGAACCAACAGTACGGTAGTACGATCTAACATCGGGACAATTAAAACAGCCCCTGAAGAATTACCGCGAGCTAAACGTTCAAAGGTGCGCTTTTCACCATTACTAAACTCAAGATCTAATGCTTCAATACGAAAAAGTCGAGACTTGGCTACGACTGTTTTTTTATGAATAATCGGTTTTCTTATCATTTTTCTAGATGTCTTTTAACCCCAAAAACACTATACTCTCGAACATGATAAATTGGAATGAAATTGACACTATCCTGCTCGATATGGATGGTACCTTATTAGATTTACATTTTGATAATTTTTTCTGGCAAGAACTTATTCCCATAAAATATGCTACAAAACATCATTTATCCTTAGCACAAGCACAACAATTCCTAAAACCTCTTTTCAAAAGTTATGAAGGAACACTAAATTGGTATTGTCTGGATTTCTGGAGCCAAGAGCTGGATTTAGATATCTTGGGACTCAAAAATGAAATAGCCGATAAAATTGCTATTCGCCCACATACCCATACATTTCTAGAACAGTTAAATCAGAGTGAGCGCCGCATTATTCTTGTCACCAATGCGCACCATCATAGCCTAAATCTGAAAATGGAGAA
>DUCI01000100.1 GCA_012959905.1 Methylococcaceae bacterium
ATAGCGTGATTTAATTTCAGAAGTAATGAGCAGGGTGGTAAACAAGCCATAAATGGTTAACACCAAGATTATGGATTGTTTGGATCTGTTCATGATGATCTGATCTTTTTATAATAATTGATTAAGCCATTGGTAGAACAGTTGTGACTACTTATCGGTTGGTTGTTTTGAAGTTCGGGGACAATAGAGCGGGCAAGTTTTTTTCCAAGCTCGACCCCCATTTGGTCAAAGGAATTGATGTTCCAGATGCAGCCTTGGACAAATATTTTGTGTTCATACAAAGCAATTAGTGAGCCGATTGTTTTAGGGTTAACCTCTTTGAAAAGAAAGCTATTGGAGGGACGGTTCCCAGAGAATATTTTGGATTGTAGGAATGATCGAGGGTGCTTGTTTTGAGCGAATTCTTTTTTGACTTGTTCAATCGTTTGCCCTTGCATGAGTGCTTCAGGTTGAGCGAGAAAGTTTGCCAGTAATATAGCGTGTTGGTCGGGAGATTCGTAGCGGTTATGAGCCGGAGCAATGAAGTCACAGGGAACAAGTTTAGTGCCTTGGTGTATCAGTTGGAAAAAAGCATGTTGCCCGTTAGGACCGGATTGCCCCCAAATAATGGGGCCGGTTTCATAATTTACGTGAAGACCGTTGCGATCGATGCTTTTGCCATTGCTTTCCATATCGCATTGCTGAAGATAATCAGAAAAATAACGCAAAGAATGTGCGTAAGGCAGTATGGCGTGTGAGGCAGCATTAAAAAAGTTATTGTACCAAATGCCAAGCAAAGCCATGACGACGGGGATGTTGCTTTCGAAGGGTGCGTTTTTGAAATG
The DNA here is from genome assembly GCA_012959905.1 of Methylococcaceae bacterium. Classification (GTDB taxonomy): domain Bacteria; phylum Pseudomonadota; class Gammaproteobacteria; order Methylococcales; family Methylomonadaceae; genus OPU3-GD-OMZ. The sequence continues at coordinate 825 of DUCI01000100.1, forward strand.
ATTGTCTACATCATTGGCGCCTTGGAGTAACTGGGTAAAGTTCTTGAAGCCAATGCTGATGGCAATAGATAAGCCTATAGCAGACCAGAGCGAGTAGCGTCCGCCGACCCAATCCCAGAATTCAAAGATATTATCAGAAGCGATACCAAAATCAATGACGGCCGTTTGATTGGTTGAAATAGCCACAAAATGTTTGCTGATAGCGTGTGTATTTTTTGCCGAGTTCATGAGCCATTGTCTTGCAGAATGTGCATTGGTCATGGTTTCTTGAGTCGTGAAGGTTTTTGAGGCGATAATAAACAGTGTTGTTTCAGGGGAGAGCGTTGAGATTGTTTCAATGATGCTGGCCTGATCAACATTAGAAACAAAATGGACTTTAATGTTCTCGTCAGCGTAGGGTTGTAGTGCTGTTAATACGGTCTTGGGGCCTAAGTCTGAGCCGCCAATGCCGATATTAACGATATGCGTTATTTTTTTTCCGCTATAGCCGCGCCATTTCCCGGATCTTATTTGGTCGCAAAATTGCTCTATTCTACTGAGAACTCGGTTTATCTCAGGGTTAATATCCTGATTGTTAACATAAATAGGCGTGTTTTGTCGGCTGCCACGAAGAGCGGTATGCAGGGCGGGTCTATTCTCAGTGGTATTGATAGGGTCGCCACGGAACATGGCTTCAATTTGATCTTTTAGGCCACTGTGATCAGCAAGATTGGTTAAGAGGGTAAGTGACTCTTCAGTGATTCTATTTTTTGAAAAATCAAACAAGATATCGTTGATTTGTAAAGAGAACTTCTCAAATCTATGGGGGTCTTGGTCAAAAAGATCGCGCATATGAACGGGGTAAATACGTTCATAATGAGCATTTAAAGCCTGCCATGCAGGTGATTTTTTAAGTTCTGGCACTGTAAGTATCCTGCTAACTAGATTAGTTTAGTTTACGAAAAGTGGGATAAATTAACAATAGGGTAGTGGGGCACAAAATCGGTAAGAATCAGGTGAGTTGGACGCTATTATGAGGGGTGGTTGCTTTAAATGTATAGGAGGGTATGGTAATATTCATAAGTTATTTGCAGCAGTTTTGCAGATTTTATGGGGTGGGGCAAAGGCTGAAACTTGATGAGGTCTCGTGTTTAAGTGTTTGTTATCAGTAGTTACGATAAAACGGAAGGTAAAAATGAATATAAATAAGAATTTTTCAGGTGTATTTTTAGTGGTTATGGGTTTGTTGTTTTCGAC
>DUCI01000101.1:0-2915 GCA_012959905.1 Methylococcaceae bacterium
CAATTTAAAGCCATGGGCTCACTCGAATTTTCTAAAAAGTTACTGATCGAAAGTAAAGTCGCCGTATCCCCTGGAATAGGTTTTGGTCAATATGGCGATCAATTTGTCCGTTTTAGCCTTATTGAGAATGAACACAGAACCCGCCAAGCCATCCGTAGCATTCGTGATATGCTCAAAGGGCACAACGCGGTATAATGCTTCATTTGACCATCTATCATAATTTAAAGTGGAGCTTGATTTGGATCTTGTAAGAATAGGCGTGTTAGGGCTAGGAACGGTTGGCGGTGGTACCGTTAATGTCCTAAACCGTAATGCGGAAGAAATAACACGCCGTATTGGTTGTACGCTTAAAGTCACTCATGCCTCGGTTAAAGACCTTTCTCGTAACCGGATCTGTGATACCGCTGGCATCGAATTAACAACCGATTCATTTGCGATTGTTAATCATAAAGATGTCGATGTGGTAGTTGAATTAATTGGTGGCGATACGCTTGCTAAAGAATTAGTCATCACCGCCATCAATAACGGCAAACATGTTGTGACCGCCAATAAAGCATTGATTGCCTTGCACGGCACTGAGATTTTTGCCCTGGCTCAAGAAAAAGGCGTTATGGTCTTATTTGAGGCCGCTGTAGCCGGTGGGATACCCATTATTAAAGCGATCCGAGAAGGCCTGAGTGCCAATAAAATTGAATGGTTAGCGGGTATTATCAATGGTACCGGTAACTTTATCCTAACGGAAATGCGTGATAAGGGCCGTGATTTCGCCGATGTTTTAACAGAAGCACAAGCATTAGGCTATGCAGAAGCGGACCCTACATTTGATGTTGAAGGTATTGATGCGGGCCATAAGTTGACCATTCTGGCTGCAATAGCCTTTGGTATTCCTCTGCAATTTGAACAACTGTACCATGAGGGAATTACTCAAATTTCTCAACAAGACGTTCAATATGCCGAAGAATTAGGGTACCGAATTAAACATTTAGGCATCGCCCGTAAAACCGATCAAGGCATTGAATTACGTGTCCACCCCGCCTTAATACCCGAGAAAAGATTATTGGCTAATGTTGATGGGGTTTTGAATGCCGTTGTCGTTCAAGGCGATGCGGTAGGACCCACGCTTTACTATGGCCCGGGGGCAGGGGCTGAACCCACGGCCTCAGCGGTTGTTGCTGATATCATTGATGTGGTTAGAAATATTAATGCGGATCCACAACACTTGATACCGTATCTATCCTTTCAAACACCTGCCTTATCAGCAGACCCTATATTGCCGATTAATCAGATTGTTGTTCCTTATTACTTACGAATAACCGTTGCTGATAATTTAGGTGTTCTGGCCGATCTAACCAATATTTTGTCTTCACAAGGCATTAATATTGAAGCCTTAATTCAAAAAGAACCCTACACCGAAGGGACTGAAGTAGATGTCATCATTATCACTTCAAAAGCACTGGAAGAAAAACTTGACCATTCTATTGCCCAAATAGAAAATCTTGATACGGTTATTGGCACCGTCAAACGTATTCGCGTAGAAACATTAGGTTAAATTTATGGCATTCAGAGCACATTACAACGGTCTTATTGAACGGTACCTAGAACGACTACCCTTTAGTTCTGATACCCGTATCATTAGCATTGGCGAAGGGAATACCCCCCTGATCCCCTTGCAGAATATCCCTCGAGCGATCGGTAAAGAGGTCGAAATTTATGCTAAATTTGAAGGGCTAAATCCAACCGGATCTTTTAAAGACCGCGGCATGACCGCAGCAGTAACCCAAGCGGTATCTGAAGGTAGCGAAGCGATTATTTGTGCCTCGACAGGCAACACTTCAGCCTCTGCGGCGGCCTATGCTGTACGTGCCGGTATTAAGGCATTTGTACTCATTCCTGACGGTAAAATTGCGCAAGGAAAACTGGCCCAAACCTTAATGTATGGCGCTAAAATCATTCAAATTAATGGCAATTTTGATGACGGTATGCGCTTAGTTAAAGAGATCGTCGACCATGCTCCGGTAACCATCGTCAACTCTATTAACCCGTATCGAATTGAAGGTCAAAAAACCGCTGCTTTTGAAATTATTGATGAATTAGGCGATGCGCCTGATTATCATTGCTTACCGGTCGGCAATGCGGGCAATATCACCGCTTATTGGAAAGGGTACCAAGAATATTCAACTGACCAAGGCGCACTTAAAGCCGTCGTCAATAAACGACCCGTTATGTGTGGCTACCAAGCTGCCGGCGCGACGCCTTTTACTTTAGGCTATATGGTCGATGATCCTGAAACAGTCGCCACGGCTATTCGTATTGGTCACCCGCAATCGTGGGACTTTGCTTGGGCGGCTCAAAAAGAATCAGGTGGCTGGTTTGACTGCTTTGCAGATGAAAAAATACTTGAAGCACAAAAAATGCTTTCTTCTTATGAAGGTATTTTCTGTGAGCCGGCCTCGGCAACCTCTCTGGCTGGAGCCTTAAAAGATATTGCTTCAGGTAAAATACCCGAAGGCAGTAAAATAGTCTGTACCTTAACCGGTAATGGTTTAAAAGACCCTGATACCGCTATTGCACAATCAACCATTAAACCGACCACTGTAGACGCAGAACTGGGTGCTGTAAAAAAAGCCATTCTTGATAGCTTATAACCGCATCCTATTTCTTGTGACTCATACAGCCGTTACAAATGACTATTTGTAACGGCTTCAATTTATGTTAAAGACAATAGTTCAACGCACCGTTGATTATCAACGCGATCAACTCGGAGATCTAGATTCTGTTTTAAAACGCATTTATCTCTCTCGGGATATTTATACACGCCATTCACTGGATTATTCTTTAACCCAATTGCCTTCACCGTCGCTTTTATCCGGTATGACCGCAATGGTTTCTGCATTAACAACCGCGCTTAGCGAGCA
>DUCI01000101.1:2975-11713 GCA_012959905.1 Methylococcaceae bacterium
GGTTGCGCTTACTTGGCGCACAACACGTCAGTTATTTAGTGCCTAATCGCTTTGAATACGGTTATGGGCTAACCCCTGAAATTGTAGCGTTGGCAGCACAATCTAAGCCGGACATTATCATTACCGTTGATAATGGTATTTCTAGCCTTGAAGGGGTTGAGGCTGCCCAAAAAGCCGGTATCGATGTCTTGATTACCGACCATCATTTACCCGGAGATATCCTTCCAGCCGCGCAAGCTATTGTTAATCCCAATTTAATAGATGATCAATTTCCGAGCAAGGCTTTAGCCGGTGTCGGTGTCATTTTCTATGTCTTATTAGCACTTCGTGCCGAATTACGCTCAAACGGCTGGTTTACTCACAACAAGATTAGCGAACCTAATCTTGCTCAGCTCCTTGACTTGGTGGCTTTAGGGACAGTTGCTGATGTGGTACCGCTGGATCATGTTAATAGAATTCTAGTGCACCAAGGTTTATTGCGTATTAAAGCAGGAAGAGGTTGTTCTGGGATCAATAGTCTTATTAAAATTGCAGGCCGTCAGCAAAAAAACTTGTCGGCAACCGATTTAGGTTTTGCGATAGCACCGCGGCTTAATGCAGCAGGGCGCCTCGATGATATGGCGCTAGGCATCGAATGTTTATTAACCTCAGATTCCGCGCATAGCGAAGCGATGGCGCAACAATTAGATCAACTCAATAAGGAGCGCAAAGAAATAGAGTCTGATATGAAACAAAGTGCGATGGCCATATTGGCCTCTTTACCCGAAGATAACCTTAACGCTACAGCACCGGCATTGTGTTTATACGATCAACACTGGCATCAGGGAGTGATCGGTATTCTAGCCTCTCGAATCAAAGACAAGATTAACAGACCCGTTATTGCTTTTGCCCAAGCTGACAACGGTCAGCTTAAAGGTTCGGCCAGATCCATTACCCAAATCCATATTCGTGATGTTTTAAATGATATTGCTACGCAACACCCACAACTATTATCAAAATTTGGCGGTCATGCCATGGCTGCAGGGTTAACGATTGATTCAAAAGACTACGCCCAGTTTTCCCAAGCATTTGCTAAGCGCACTCAACAATTACTCTTGAACTTTGACTTAACGCCACAAATTTATACCGACGGTACATTAACCGAGAATTATTTGACCTTAGCGTTTACAGAGCAACTTACAGCGGCAGGCCCTTGGGGGCAAAAATTTCCCGAGCCACAGTTTGAAGGGGTTTTTGATGTTTTACAGGTTCGAATTGTAGGCGAACACCATTTGAAATTAGTGTTACGTTTACCGGAAGGTGAAAAAATAATTGATGCGATTTATTTCTTTATAGATCAACCAGAAACCTGGCTAGGTGTTCGTCAAATAAAGGTCGTGTATACACTGAACAGCAATGAATTTAGAGGACAAAAAACATTACAGTTTATCTTGCAACACATCCGTAAAATAATCTGAATTGGGTTTTTTAAGCTCTTGCCCGAGTAGGCATTTTCAAGAACACTGTGCGGTTAAAATCCAATGACCCTTTACTGGTTTCAGCCATTAATCTAGGCGCTAACAAAAGGGCACTGAGACCTTTTAAGAAAAAACAAACAGTACGCTAAACGGTAAGAAACCCAAGCGTACTGTTTGTCTAAGCTTTAAAAAAAGCGCTGATTGTCTCTTATTCTGTCAGTTCTTTTTCAGTGCTTTCAGTGCTTTCAGTGCTTTCAGCTGGAGCGGCTGATTCTGTTTCGGTTTTCGCCTCAGCAGCAATTTCATCAATGGAGCGCACCTTTAACGGTTCATCACTCGCACCATCTTCTAACGGTTCACTGACTAAAAAGTCAACTTCCGCGCTATCACGTAAGCCCGCGAGATACTCTTGAACTTTTTGACGTTGTAAAGTCGGTAACAGTTGTTTCTTAATGGCTTCAAAAGCCGGGGGTTGCTTCGCTCTAGAATCTTCACGTAAAACAATATGAAAGCCAAAATCTGTTTTAACGGCCGTTTTACTGTGTTGCCCATTTTCCAATGCAACCACGGCTGCTGTAAAAGGAGGAACCATTTGCTGCGGCGAGAACCATCCTAAATCACCGCCATTAACCGCAGAAGGTCCCGTTGACTTTTCTTTAGCCAAGGTTGCAAAATCACTACCTTGGTCAAGGCTGCTTATGATTGCTTTTGCCTCAGCCTCTGTTTTAACCAGAATATGGCGCGCTTTATATTCTTCACCGCCACCGCCAACGACTTGTTTATCGTATTCGGCTTTTAATTCCTCATCAGAAACATCATGAGTCTTTAAAAAATGATGTAGCGCGGACTGAGCTAAAATAGTATTGGTAAGTGCACGAATTTTCTTAGCAACCTCAGGATCATCGGTTAAATTGTATTTTTTAGATTCACTTACTAACAGTTTTCTTTGAATCAGTTCTTCGATTAAATCTTTTTGCGCAAATGTGGTCCCTGGAGAACGTTGGTGAATCTCTTGCGTTAAATTTTCGAGTGACTCTTTACTGATATAAGCACCATTGACAATAGCCACGGCATCGCTGATATCTATAGTGGGTTCCGTATCAGTGGATTTTTTAAGGTCTCCACAAGCTGTTAAAAAAAAGGTCGTGACGATAACAAGTAAAAAAGATTTCATTATTTAAAGGTCCTATTGTTTTTCTTGAGGTGTTGAAGCATCTATACCTAGGGCATGAATTTCTTGCTTCATCATGTCGCCTAAGGCTTGATAAACTAATTGATGGCGCTGAACCAATGATTTGCCGGCAAATACTTCAGCAACGACAACGACGTGGTAATGACCCCCGCCAGATTGCATTCCCGCATGACCGGCATGAGCACTCGAGTTATCGGTAACATTCAAATGTACCGGCGTTAAGGCGGTAGTCAATCGTAATTCTATTTCTTTAACACTCATTGAGGAAATACCTTCTTAAATGGTTTAACGGTTACTTTTTTGTAAACACCTGCCGCAATATAAGGGTCTAAGTCAGCCCATTGCTCGGCGCTGATCAAATTGTCAAATTCTGCAACCACTAAACTGCCGGTGAATCCAGATTCACCCGGAGCATCAGAGTCAACAGCAGGGTGGGGGCCGGCCAAAACAAGGCGGCCTAAGTCTTGTAATTGCTCCAACCGTGCTACATGTGCAGGACGGGCCTGGAGTCTTTTTTCTAAACTATTGTCAATATCTTCGCTGATAATGGCATACAACATAATTAATTCTCTTTTTCGTCTTTAGGCATATATTTCGCTAAATACAATGCCTGAAGAATAACAAATAAAATGGTTAGACCGAGCATTCCGAATAATTTGAAATTGACCCAAGTGTCGGTGTCAAAGTTGTTAATCACATATAAATTAACAAAACCGAGCGTGATAAAATAAATACTCCATACAATATTAAGTCGTTTCCAGACTGGCTTAGGCAATTCAATATTACTCGACATCATCCGCTCGACAAAAGGGCGCTTGCCAAAAAATTGGCTACCTAAAAAGGCTGCACCAAATAACCAATTAATGATCGACGGCTTAAGCTTAATAAATTGTTCGTCTTTTAAATAAAGGGTTAATCCACCCATAACAGTAATCAGGATTAAAGTAATCCAGTGCATCGTTTCAATTTTTCGGTAGCGAATCCAAGTGAACGTCACTTGCAAAATGGTCGCACCAATTGCCACAGCTGTCGCGATATAAATACCGTAAAGCTTAAACGCACCAAAAAATAATATGATGGGGAAAAAATCAAATAACAGTTTCATAATAGTTAAATATACAAAGTTAATACGTTAAAACTCATACGGTAAATTTAATCCCGTTCAAGTCGTTTTTTAGGGGAATAGTCACTTAAATGCAATTGATTGGTTACGCCAAGACTTTCTGGAACTATCACTCATAAATCTAGGGTAATTATAACGCATTACATTGTATATGCTTATACTACCATCTGATAAAATGGATATTTTTCACTACAGGTAGTGTCATTATGTCAGAGCAAGACTCAAACGTTGAATTAGAAGCGGCTGTTTTAAGAAGACTCCTGCATCATTTACAAACCCATCCAGAAGTACAAAATATTGACTTAATGAATTTAGCTGATTTTTGTCGTAATTGTTTAGCTAAGTGGTATGTCGCTGCTGCAGAAGATAATAATAGGGCGATTGATTATGATCAAGCCCGAGAACTCGTTTATGGCATGCCTTACAGCGAGTGGAAGGAAAAACACCAACAAGCGGCAACACCTGAACAACTTGCACTTTTTGAACAAAGAAAAAAAAATAACAGTTAAACGTTTAAAGGACTATAGGTTAGCCACAAAACATGACAAATATCGACTATACATTTAACACTGACTTCTCCGGTGTATTGGGTGAAGACTATGATTTGCTCAAACACATCTGCCCAACGGCTATTGAAATGAGTCATTTAGTCGGTGCAACCCTGAAAGGATTTCAACAGTCCAATACACGTTCTGAGTCCCCGTGTTTGAATATTGTGGAATTAGGGTGTGGTACCGGTATCACCACCTTATCGTTGTTATCCGCCTGTGAAGGAATTGCACTAACCGCGATTGATAATGAGCCGACCATGCTTAATCAGGCCAAACACTCGTTGCTAGATTATGTTAAATCAAAACAATTGTCATTGGTTGAGAACGATGCGCTCAGTGCTTTGTCTGCGCTACCCGATAATAGCGTGGATGTTATTGCCAGTGCCTACACCTTACATAACTTTTTAAACGACTACCGTAATGAAGTGATTGAACAGTGCTACCGCGTATTAGCACCCGGCGGATTATTTATTAATGGTGACCGTTACGGTTTAGATGATATTTCAGCACATACCGTTTTAATCCAAAAAGAAGTTGGTCAGTACTTTAAGGTTCTAAAAGAACTGAATCGCATTGATTTACTGGAGCATTGGATTGTTCACTTATTCAGTGATGAGTCACAAAACCACAGCATGCGGGAATCTGAGGCGGTTCAACAAATGACGCGTTGTGGCTTTAATAGCATTGTTTTACAAGATCGTTCTGATGTGAGCGCCTTACTCACCGCCTATAAGTGATTTAGGCCCCCTGCTCTATTTAACATAATATGTATTATACGCAGTAGCCTATTACGCCTCACCGCCAACCCAAGCGCACCGCTCCTAAAAAAACGGTGCACATGGTCGACGTCTATAAGGTTTGAAGACTGAGCGTCTTTAGAAAAAACCCAGTGGGTTAATGTCGTAACTCACTAAAATATTTTTAGTCTGTTGATAATGATCCAACATCATTTTATGCGTTTCACGGCCCACACCGGATTTTTTATATCCACCGAATGCGGCATGCGCAGGATATTGATGATAACAATTGGTCCAAACACGACCGGCTTGAAGTGCCCGACCCATGCGATAAGCTCTGTTCATATCACGAGTCCAAACACCCGCACCTAACCCAAATTCCGTATCGTTGGCGATCTCTAAGGCTTCTTGCTCATCTTTAAATGTCGTTACGGAAAGCACAGGACCAAATATTTCTTCCTGAAATATTCGCATCTTATTATGTCCTTTCATCACGGTGGGTTGAATGTAGTACCCGGTGCCAAATTCACCGTCTAACGACTCAACCTCTCCACCCGTAAGAAGTTCGGCCCCCTCTTCTTTCCCTATCGCCACATAACTTAAAATTTTATCAAATTGCTCTTTGGAAGCTTGTGCGCCGATCATCGTTTCGGTATCTAAAGGATCGCCCCGTTTAATTTCTTGTATCCGGGCAATGACTTTTGCCATAAATTCCTCATAGATTGATTCCTGAATAAGGAGCCGCGAAGGACAGGTACAGACCTCACCTTGATTAAAAAAAGCTAATACCGCCCCTTCAACACATTTACTGACGAATGCTTCTTCTTGCTCTAAAACATCCTCAAAATAGATGTTGGGGGATTTACCGCCTAACTCAACAGTCGATGGAATAATATTATCTGCAGCGGCATGTAAAATTAAAGACCCGACCGGAGTAGAGCCGGTAAAGGCTATTTTATTAATTCGAGGACTGGTGGCTAAGGGATGTCCGACGTCTTCTCCGTAACCGTTAACAATATTAACAACACCATCAGGGATTAAATCACCGATCAGTTCCATTAAAATTAAAATTGAAACCGGTGTTTGTTCCGCAGGCTTCAAGACAACACAATTACCGGCGGCTAAGGCAGGCGCCAATTTCCAACAGGCCATCAATAAGGGGAAATTCCAAGGGATAATTTGCCCCACGACGCCGAGCGGCTCGTGAAAATGATAAGCAACTGTATTTTCGTTAATATCTCCAATCGACCCCTCTTGAGCTCGAATACAACCGGCAAAATACCGAAAGTGGTCCGCACTTAAAGGAATATCAGCGGCTAATGTTTCTCGAACGGGCTTACCGTTATCCCACGTTTCTGCGACGGCTAATTTTTCAGTATTTTCATCGATACGATCGGCAATTTTCAACAAAACAGCTGATCGCTCGGTTACGGACGTTTTCCCCCAAGCCGTTTTAGCGGCATGCGCAGCATCCAGCGCTAAATCAACATCTTCTGCCGTTGACTGTGGTACAGAACAAAACACCTGACCATTTATCGGGCTGCTATTGTCAAAATACTGACCTTGACAAGGTGCGACCCACTGCCCGCCAATGTAATTCTCGTATCTTTGTTGAAAAGAAACCTGACTCCCCGGTTGATTTGGCTGACTATAAATCATCTTCACTTCACTCCAATCTAATTATTTAATGTGTCTATACAAAAGTATACTTAATTACGGTACCTAATGGTGTGAATGCGTCAAATTGTCGCGCGACACTGTGTCACATTCCCAAAAAAAAATAACGGTCTATAATTATCAACAGAATTTCAATATTCTCCTTAAATTTGCCCTCTGGGTACAAAGAACGTTTATGCGGTGCTCTTAGAGCTCCGCATTTTTTTTGCCTAAAAATTACTGTCTCATACAATAACGACCTTACGCTTTAATTGACCGGTCTAACGTGAGAAAATAATGCCTTCTTTTTTCGTACTTAACTCATGGCCATCAACGCAACCATTCATAAAGTCACCGTTAATATTGCCGATATTGACCGGCATTATTATCAAGACCACGAATTAACCGTAGCGCAACACCCTTCAGAGACAGACCTTCGCTTTATGATTCGTGTTATTGCCTTTATCTTGAATGCCCATGAAGATCTGCATTTTACGCAAGGCCTGTGTAACGACGACGAACCTGAACTCTGGCAGAAAAGTCTTACCGACGAGATTGAATTATGGATTGATTTAGGCCAACCCGACGAAAAAAGAATTCGGAAAGCCAGTAGCCGAGCCAAAAAGGTAAAAATATATACCTACCATGAACGTAAAGCAAAAGTCTGGCGGGAACACTACCAAAAACACCTGAACCGTTTTACCCATCTATCGGTTTGTCATATTCAAGCAGAAGGTCTTGAATCACTGGCTAAACGATCGATGCAATTACAATGCACCATCCAAGACGGCGCCCTGTACTTAACCGATGAACACACTGAGGTCTTGGTTACGCTACAACACGATTAAAACCGCCATCATAGCCCAAGCTATTACCCCCTGCCCGCGTCATTAATAAGAAGATTAATGATGACTATGCTTATGCAGTTTCGGGTGCGACCACTGAAATTGAAAATAATAAGCTAAAAAGGCAACGCCTACCACCAAAAGAGGAATTAAAGCGATGGTAAGAATAAACCAATAGACACTTTCCATAACAAATCTCCTGTTGTTAACATTAACGCTTAGAACCGTCGAGAAAAGACAAAGTTCCCGCCCTTTCCAGTTAAGCATAACACACCAAGACATTAAAAAGGGTTACCCCCCTGAACCCCTTTCAGTCGACACCTTGTACCTATAGCGGCCTATGGTTTCAGGGTTAGCGTATCACCGCGCTGGCTGAACTCCAGATGCTTTAGAAAGGTCATACCCAACAAAATAACATCCTCATGGGTGTTCGGATTTATCGCCGCACTAATATGGCGTAATTCAATAGTGCCTATGGAAATACGATCAAGCTCTGTCGCATAAGTGGTAACCGTTCCATTAGCCGTTATCGAATGATTCGTTTGACCGGCTTCTAAACCGAGTCTGTTAGCAATATGAAGCGGAATGACAACATGCGTGGCGCCGGTATCCAGTAAAAATATAACCGGGCTACCATTAATGGCGCCGGTACTGAGGTAATGCCCTTCTCGGGTTCGTTGCAGTCGTACCTCTGGGCTGTTGGTTGTATTCGTAACGGTCATAGGCTCGGGTATCGGGGGGCTTTTCTTAGCCAAAAACCCCTCGAACAGATACATCAACAATAACAAAAAGAGTATCCACATCAGCGTCAGCATCATGGCGCCCATGCGTTTTTGTTCTACCTGACCGGGTGATTCGTTCATCGGGGTGACGTAATTATCTTAATCACCTTTAAAACGTGCACGCGCATCAAGATAGATATATTCTGCGCGTTCTGACCCTTTTGAATACAAGGCATCGAGAAAAGCTTTTTCATCGTGCAATTCTTCTTCAGGGACGTCACGCCACCAGTGTTTAGCCGGGCCTTTATCGCCATTGTGCCAACGGTATTTTCGGCCTCTCAACGTGTCTTTAACGGCAAAGGGAGCGCCCATCGCTTGGACACGAACAGTGCGTTGATCCGCTTGTGCCAACAAGCTCTCAAAAGCCTGCGGCAATAAGTGGAACATCCACGCTA
>DUCI01000102.1 GCA_012959905.1 Methylococcaceae bacterium
TGTTGACTTTTTTTATTGTTAAGGCGAGGGTTAAGTTTTGGGCGTGAGCAAGGGCATTTTGGGTGACCTATTTTTTATGGTAAATATACGCAGGATTGTCAGTAGAGGTCGTTATGAATAGAATATATCCAAAAGAGACAGTTAGAATAGTGTTATCTTTTTTGGTTTTCATAATAGTGGTCGGAGTGTTGTTTATATCGGCTATGATGTTTTGGGTTAAACCAGAGTTGGAAGAAGAATTAAGAGAAAGTGTTGATAAAGATTTTGAACGGATCACTCTGGCAATTCACCAGCATCTACAGCATGCAAGCGTAACAGCCCAAGCGCTGGCTAATGCAGCTAAATTAATGCCTGTTGTTTCCCAGAAACAAAGTCAGCTCATTAAGCCGCTATTTAAATCAATAATTGCAACGCCCGGATCAGAATATCTAATTGCCGGCGGTGGTATTTGGCCGGAGCCTTTTCAGTTTAATCCTGAAAAAGAACGGGATAGCTATTTTTGGGGTCGAAATAAAGATAACCGATTAATTTTTTATGATGACTATAATTTATTGGCAGGGCCAGGCTATCACCATCAAGAATGGTATATGCCAGCACGTTATATAGAATCGGGGAGTGTTTATTGGTCTAAATCTTACATAGACCCCTATTCGTTACAACACATGGTGACAGCGACAGTACCGATTGTTAATGATGGGAACTTTATTGGGGTTTCTACCGTTGATGTCAAACTTGAAGGCCTGAGTAAATTATTACAAGTAATCAATGAGCGCTACCCTAGGAAAGTATTTTTAGTGGATAGAAATTTGCAAATCATTGCTAAGCCTCCTGTTCAGTCTTTGGAAAATGAAGCGTTGGAAGTTGATAACGTGTTTTATAATATGGCTGAGTTTAAACAGGTTGAAACCGTGTTGAATGAGCGTCGTGAACAACGGATTGTTAAAGCGCAAGATGACTTGGAGATTAGGCAATTGGCTAAAGCAATGAGTCTTGCCCAAGAGGGGGTCGATGTTGATGAGGGTCTGTTAATTGCCAGTGTGATACACCTCAAAAAGAGTAAGGGGTCATCTTTTTTTACGGGTAAGTCGGTAATGGAAGATGCAATTTTATCTGAACAAAGAATCCTCTTTTCTCAACTGATTCCGTCTTTGCAATGGACGATCGCTATAGTTGAAGACCGCGTTGATATTCCTGTTTTAAAAACCCTAGTTGACAATTTTAATCCATTTAAATTTAGTTTTTTGATCATCTGTTTGGTATTTATTTATGGGTATATTCATCGTTATTTCATTAAGCCATTAAGGATTATAGACCATCAGCTTGTTGAATATGAGGTGTTTGATGATGAGTGGTCACAATATATAGAACATGAAATAGTAGCCGATGGAGGCAAGAAAGAAAGAGCAAAAGATGTTATTTCGCGCATATCGCAAGAGTTAGTTAAGCGAGATAAATATCTAAAACATGCACTGGAATTATTGCACGATGGATCCTTAACAAGAGAGCCAGAGCATGAGCTTAATGAGATGTCTGGGGCCGAGGCAGAGCAGGGCGTATCACTCATAGCGAACCAAGGGGAGACCCCTTTGGGGAATGACAAGGCTATCAGTACGGTGAGCGAACAACTTCGTGGTTGTAACTTATTACTGGTTGAGGATGATAAAGTCAGTCGTCAGTTATTGCATGCCTTTTGTCAGAGTTATGGATTATCACTGATGAGTGTGAAGACGGGTGAGGACGTGTTGCCGGCATTACAAGGACATCATTTTGATGCGGTTCTATTAGATTTGAACTTGCCGGGTATGAATGGGGTGAGGGTAAAGCAACTTATTAGAGACCAACAAGAGTTTAAGCAATTACCGGTAATCATGATCTCAGCAACGATCATCAAAGCCCAAGAAGAGTTCTTAGAAGGAGACTCTTTTTGTGGGTTTTTTCATAAGACCTTACCTTTGGAACAGCT
>DUCI01000103.1:0-9569 GCA_012959905.1 Methylococcaceae bacterium
TAACAAACATTCACTGAGCCATCATCGCCAATTTAAATAATACTATGACACGCTATGTTCTGGAAATGAATTCATTATCTGAATATCCTAAAATTTAACGCTCTAAATTTAGCCTAACCCATCCCTACCAAGGTATGATGTTAGCGTAATCTCACAATACCTTTTATGACTACCTTTCCACTGAGCTATGACAACTGTTACCCTGGGGCAAAAAGTCCCTGATTTTGAAAGTAATGCCACTAACAACACCCTCATAAAACTGTCTGACCTTCGAGGAAAAAAGGTTATTCTGTATTTTTACCCTAAAGACAATACGCCCGGCTGCACCACTGAAGGACAAGACTTTCGCGATCATATTGCCGAATTTACGGCCTTCAATACCACTATCTTTGGAATCTCTAGGGACACGCTCCGCACCCATGAGAACTTTAAAACCAAACATCAATTCCCGTTTGAATTATTGTCTGACAGCGATGAATCTTTATGTACTCTTTTTGACGTGATCAAAATGAAAAATATGTACGGCAAACAAGTTAGAGGCATAGAACGCAGTACTTTTCTAATTGATGAGAACGGCATTCTCATTGAAGCCTGGCGAAAAATCCGTGTCAAAGAACATGTCACCACCGTACTGACACACCTGAAAGAATTAAACTAAATAGCTGTTAATCAGGGCCTTATCAATACCCTCATAAGCGCCAAAAGCCTACAAAACTACTTTTTGATCTTTCACCTTCGGCCAAGCCGTCAACACGGCTTGTACAACTGTTGCCAATGGAATCGCAAAAAAGACACCCCACATACCCCAAATCCCGCCAAAAAAGAGAATCGCAACAATAATAGCTATAGGATGTATATTGACGGCTTCTGAGAATAATAGTGGTACCAAAACCACCCCGTCTATCGCCTGTATAATTGAATAAGCAGTAGCCGCATAAATAAATTCAGAACCCAACCCCCATTGAAACAATGCCACCCCTAAGACCGGCAGTGTCACTAAGGTTGCCCCGACGTAAGGAATGATGACTGACAGGCCCATAAAAACAGCCAACAACATTGAATAATGTAAACCGATGAGACTAAAGGTGATAAAACTTGCTAACCATAACAACAGCACCTCAAAAAACTTGCCCCGGATATAGCGGCCAATTTGAATATCAACCTCCTTCCAAACCCGCATAGATAATAATCGCTCCTCCGGCAAGAACCGGCTAAACCAAACTAAAATAGTTGTTTTGTCTTTTAACAGAAAGAACACAACGACAGGTAACAAAACCAGAAAAATAACCGCCGTAATAACACTGACGAATGATGCCGCAGAAACTGACAATACATCCTGACCATATTGAAGCATTTCTGTTTGTAATGACTGCATCAAAGCCATAACTTGCTCCTCAGTCACCACGTTAGGATACATTTCCGGCAACTCCATAACCTTCATTTGCATTGTCGAGATCATGCTCGGGATTCGCTCGATTAAGTCTATGGTTTGCTTATAAAGCATCGGAATCAACACAAACAGCACAAAACCCAAAAAGGCAATAAATGCTGAAAAGACAACGAGCACACAAGGCAGGCGCGGTAGTTCTTTTTTCTCCGCATAAGAAACAACACCTTCTAATAAATAGGCAATGACAATCGCTGCAAAAACAGGCAACAATAATTCTGCCAGAAAATAAATCAAACCAAATCCAGCCAATAAAATAATCGCTAGGTTGGCTGCCTGCAAATTAGGCAATAAGTGGTTAAACCAGTCTTTAAAAATATTGGACTGTGAGAATTCAGGAGGCGTTGTCATTATGAGCAGTTAAGTTAAGTTTATTTTTATAAAATACGATTTTTTATTCTCATCGCTGACCATCATAAACTATAAGGTAAGGAGGATAAAATGTAATTTTGACGCTTCTTTTGTCCACTCGGTGTTAATCGTCCTAAATCCCCGCACTGGAAACTTCAGAGTCTACTCCCCACAGCCACTGTTTATTTTTCTTCTTTCTTTCCAATAAGTTAGCCTAAATAAGCACAACTTATCCACAACTAAACAACAGAGAAACACACTATGTAGTGTTTTTTTATTTACAAACCACAATATAGTGTATAATCACTGTCACCCGCCAAGATCCGCTCGTTACGCTTTCAGTGCCGCCGATAACGAATGAGTCTTAGCCCGTCGGCAACAGGAAAGACGCAGTATCGCATCAATTTTTTGGAGAACCTTATGGAAACAGAAACAACACCCACGGAAGCAACCGGTACCACACCCACTCCAGAACTATTAACCCCCACGGCAGAATTTACCGCCATGGCGCCCGGTGAAATTCATGTTATCAGACGTAACGGGAAGGTTACCGCCTTTGATGCGGATAAAATATCTGTCGCTATTACCAAATCATTTCTCGCCGTTGAAGGTAGACATGCCGCTGCCAGTGACCGTATCCATGAAAACGTTGCGCACTTAAGCACACAAGTCAAGACAGCGCTAACCCGTCACCTTTCCAGTGGCGGCACCATTCATATTGAGGACATTCAAGATCAAGTTGAATTAGCTCTCATGCGCAGCGAACACCATAAAGTTGCTCGCGCCTATGTGCTGTACCGGGAAGAACATGCCCAATTACGTGCCGATAAAGAACAATCCGCTCCGGCCACACCAAACGAAACCGCCATCACACTCACCGTCACTACCGCTGATGGTCAAAAGAAAAACTTAGATACTGAGCGACTCAGACGAATCATTGCAGAAGCCTGCCAAGGGCTTGATGACATTGATCCTGAACTTATTTTTCAAGAATCAATACGCAATATGTTTGATGGCGTCTCTGAAGCTGATATTGGCAAAACACTGGTCATGAGTGCACGATCACATATCGAGAAAGAACCTAACTATTCCTATGTGGCCGCCCGCTTGCTCATGGATAACTTTCGCAGTGAAGCACTGTCTTTCATCAACAAATCACCCAGCGCGGCGACACAAGATGAAATGGCTCAACAGTATGGCTCATTTTTCGCCCACTATATCAAACGCGGCGCTCAGTTAGGTTTACTCGACAAAACACTCGAACAATATAATTTGGCCCAGTTAAGCGAAGCCCTACACCCGGAACGAGACCTACAGTTTACCTACCTTGGTTTACAAACATTATATGATCGCTATTTCATTCATCACCAAGAGATTCGCTTTGAATTGCCACAGGCCTTTTTCATGCGCGTTGCCATGGGCTTAGCGATTAATGAAATTAACCGTGAAGAACGGGCTATTGAATTCTACAATCTACTCTCTAGTTTCGATTTCATGAGTTCAACACCCACGCTCTTTAACTCAGGGACACTACGTCCACAATTATCATCTTGTTACTTAACCACAATCCCTGATGACTTGGATGGCATTTTTAGCGCCATAAAAGATGATGCGATGCTGTCAAAATATGCCGGCGGCTTAGGCAATGACTGGACGCGTGTCCGTGCCATGGGTTCACACATTAAAGGCACCAATGGAAAATCACAAGGTGTTGTTCCCTTTCTAAAAGTCGCTAATGATACAGCCGTAGCCGTTAACCAAGGCGGCAAGCGCAAAGGAGCCATGTGTGCTTACTTAGAAAGCTGGCATTTAGATATTGAAGAGTTCCTCGATCTGCGTAAAAACACCGGGGATGATCGTCGCCGTACCCATGATATGAATACCGCCAATTGGATACCCGACCTATTCATGAAACGCATCGCCGAAGAAGCCGAGTGGACCTTGTTTTCACCCGAAGAAACACCGGACTTACACGAGCTGTATGGCGAGGCCTTTGAAGAAGCTTATGTTCGTTATGAACAAAAAGCAGATCGCGGTGAAATAGCCAATTTTAAACGCCTACCGGCCACAACGTTATGGCGCAAGATGCTCTCCATGGTCTTTGAAACCGGCCACCCTTGGATGACCTTCAAAGACCCTTGCAATTTACGCTCACCCCAACAACACGTTGGAGTCGTACACAGCTCTAATCTCTGCACAGAGATCACCTTGAATACCTCAGACAGTGAAATCGCTGTGTGCAACTTAGGCTCAGTCAATCTACCGGCTCATACAACAGAACAAGGCTTAGATCTTAAAAAACTACAAAGAACAATTAAAACCGCAATGCGCATGCTCGACAATGTCATTGATTATAACTTCTACAGCGTTCCGCAAGCTCGCCACTCCAACTTACGGCACCGCCCCGTTGGCCTTGGCATCATGGGTTTCCAAGACGCCCTCTATAAAACTGGCCATGCTTATGCCTCTGAAGATGCGGTTAATTTCGCTGATCGCTCTATGGAAACGATCAGCTACTATGCTATCGAAGCCTCTTCTGAGTTAGCTGAAGAACGCGGTAGCTACCCAACATTCAAAGGTTCTTTATGGGATCAAAGTATTCTCCCTATTGATTCAATTAAATTATTAAAAAAACACCGCGGAAAATTCTTACAAATGGATGAGTCCCAATCGCTCAACTGGGATCAATTACGTGAACGGATTAAGAAACACGGTATTCGCAACTCGAACACCATGGCGATCGCACCCACTGCAACTATTTCCAATATTTGTGGTGTTTCCCAATCGATTGAACCGACGTACCAAAACCTATTTGTAAAATCGAACCTATCCGGTGAATTTACCGTTGTAAACCCTTACCTTGTTAACGAATTAAAACAACTTAAGCTCTGGGATGATGTCATGATCAATGACCTTAAATACTATGATGGCAGTGTTCAGAAAATTGGCCGTATCCCAGACGATCTAAAACAACGCTACGCAACTGCGTTTGAAATAGACTCCCGCTGGCTTATAGAAGCGGCTTCTCGTCGTCAAAAATGGATCGACCAAGGGCAATCACTTAACTTATATATGTCCGAACCTAATGGCAAAAAGCTCGATGCCATTTACAAACTAGCTTGGTTGCGCGGCCTTAAAACCACCTATTATCTACGCAGTATGGGTGCAACTCATGTTGAAAAAAGCACCCTATCCGACAATAAACTGAACGCCGTCCAATTACCACCCGAGTCAAGCGATGAACCTAACGTTTGCTCCATTCTTGATCCAGAATGTGAAGCATGCCAATAATTTATAAGCGCTTAATTGACGGTCTATTAAGAAAATCAGGGAGATAAAATAATGCAACACTGGAATGATGATCCTTTTGCCAACTTAGGCGGAAACCTCGCCCCGGAAACCAACGAACTCACTTTGGAAAACAATCAGGCTCAAGGCGCTATTGTTGAAACAGCAACACAAACACGCCCAGAAGAAACCACCGCTCCCGAAACACCTATTAGAACCACCGGGCTAGAAAAAATTGAAATAGGTGCGCGACGTATTCAAGTCGATGATAAGAAAATTATCAATTGCCGTGCTGATTTAAATCAATTAGTTCCTTTCAAATACGATTGGGCTTGGCAAAAATATCTGGATGGTTGCGCTAATCACTGGATGCCCCAAGAAATCAACATGACTGCGGATATCGCTTTGTGGAAAAGTAAAGATGGCTTAACTGAAGATGAACGCATGATTATTAAACGTAATCTTGGCTTCTTTTCTACAGCAGACTCCTTAGTGGCTAACAATCTAGTGCTAGCCGTCTACCGTCACATCACTAACCCAGAATGCCGCCAATATCTCTTGCGTCAGGCTTTTGAAGAGGCTGTACATACCCATGCTTATCAATATGTTATAGAGTCACTGGGAATGGACGATGGGGAAATTTTCAACATGTACCGAGAACTGCCTGCCGTTGCGCGTAAAGCAGAATGGGCACTCCCCTTCACACAACACTTAAGCGACCCCAACTTTCAGACTGGCACCGATGAAAATGACCAAATGCTGTTACGTGAACTCATTGCCTTTTACGTCATCTTTGAAGGAATCTTCTTTTATGTCGGATTTGCCCAAATTTTGTCCATGGGTCGACGTAATAAAATGACCGGCACGGCAGAGCAGTTCCAATACATTCTTCGTGATGAGTCCATGCATATGAATTTTGGTATTGATGTCATTAACCAAATAAAAATTGAGAACCCACATCTATGGACCGAAGCGTTCAAAGAAGACATCATAAATATCATCCATGAAGCGGTAGATATTGAAATTCAATATGCTTATGACACCATGCCGCGCGGTATTTTAGGGTTAAATGCCCCTATGTTCAAGGAGTACCTCCAATTTATTGCCAACCGACGTTGCAGCCAAATTGGACTCCCTGAGCAATATCCCGGCGCTCAAAACCCCTTCCCATGGATGTCCGAAGTTCTTGATCTAAAGAAAGAGAAAAACTTCTTTGAAACACGTGTGACTGAATATCAAACGGGGGGTGCTTTGTCCTGGGACTAAAGCACTTTTTTGACAACAGGTGGACGATTTTCACCTGTTGTCACTATTTTTTTAAAGACCCCACAAAACCTACCTTGATCACGGGCATGGATTAGGCCACCGTTGATGAATAGCATCAATCGCCGCTATCACATCGTCACTTAAATGCACCTCAGTACTGGCTATATTTTCTTGTAACTGTGCTAACGTTGTCGCGCCAATAATAGTCGCCGCCACAAAGGAACGACTGTTAACATAAGCTAACGCCATTTGACTCGGTACTAGCCCTGCCTCCTTGGCCAAATCTACATAAGCTTTTGTTGCCTTAAGCGCTACCGTATTTGAGTAACGCTGGTAACTCGGGAATAAAGTAAGCCGTGCATGGTCAGGTTGTTGATTGGCCAAATATTTACCACTTAAAACGCCAAAGGCTAACGGTGAATACGCCAACAAGCCCACTGTCTCTTGATGTGAGACTTCCGCTAATGCTACCTCATAACTTCGATTTAATAAATTATATGGATTTTGTATGCTTGCAATTCGAGGACCCACGCCTTCGCTGCTAAGCCGAATATATTCCATAGCTCCCCAGGCTGTTTCATTAGAAACACCTATCGCCCGCACTTTACCCGATGCCACAAGGGTATTCAGCACTGACAATGTTTCTTCAATGGATGCCGCACTGTCATCAGGTTGATGCTGATACCCCAAGCGGCCAAAAAAATTAGTATTGCGATCGGGCCAATGTATTTGATAAAGGTCAATAACATCGGTATTCAACCGCATCAAGCTATCATTTAAAGCCAATTCAATATTATGCTTATTGAGCCGAGTCATTCCCCCTCTGACATAAGGCATAAAGTCATCGGCTTTACCGATAACCTTGGTTGCCAGAACAACACGGTCACGGTTTTTACGCGCCCTAAACCATCGCCCAATAATTGTTTCTGTCTGCCCAAAAGTCTCAGCCCGTGGCGGAATAGCATACATTTCAGCCGTATCAATAAAGTTAATGCCATAATCTAACGCCCTATCGAGTTGATCATGCCCTTGTTGTTCGGTATTTTGCTCGCCAAACGTCATGGTCCCTAAACACAACTCACTGACCCTTAATTCCGTTTGCCCTAATTGATTATATTTCATTGTGCTTTCATTAATTTGGCGCGACCAAAAACTGGTACCCTAAGATAATCACCATCACCAAGCACACCATTAGCCACCCGAGTGTATTCATATAGCGCCTAATTAAACCATCTAGGCGCTCGCCACCCCAGCCAATCAAACCCGCAACTAAAAAAAATCGTGCTCCTCTACCCAAAATAGAGGCCCCGACAAAAGGTAAAAAAACCAATCCAAAAGCACCCGATGCAATCGTAAAAACCTTATAAGGTATCGGTGAAAATCCCGCCAAAAATACCGCCCAAATACCCCACTGCTCAAACCAGCCCTGAACACGTATAAAAGAGTCGCCGTAGACACTGTTTTGCAACCATGGCA
Source organism: Methylococcaceae bacterium (assembly GCA_012959905.1). Taxonomy (GTDB): domain Bacteria; phylum Pseudomonadota; class Gammaproteobacteria; order Methylococcales; family Methylomonadaceae; genus OPU3-GD-OMZ. The sequence goes on from DUCI01000103.1 coordinate 7,829, forward strand.
TGACCCAATCCATCGCATATAAGCCAATCATATAACCCAGAATACCGCCTAATACAGACGCAAGGGTTGTCAAAAAGGCAAAGAACAATGCTTTTTTAGGCTGAGATAACGCCATAGGAGCCAGCATAATATCTGGCGGCAATGGGAAAAAAGACGACTCAGCAAAACTCAAGACAAATAAATACTTAGCCGCATGTCGATGTTGTGCCCAGCGCAACATCGACTCATAGCAACGCGCCAAAAACACTACTGCTTCCCCTGTACGAACGGAACAAAACTAACGGGTTCAATATCCTCTACATCATAACCGGTAGCCGTCTTGACCACCTTTTGCAACACCTGATCACCTTGCGGTCCAACAGGAATAATCATCACCCCGCCTTCTTTCATTTGCTGCACCAACCCTTTCGGAATTTCTGTCGGTGCTGCCGCCACCAAAATACCCTCGTAAGGTGCAAAGTCAGACCAACCCCAACCCCCATCGCTGTGTAAATATTTAATATTCCTAATCGACAAATCCATTAATAATCTACGGGCCTTGTCTTGTAGTGATGAAATTCGCTCAACAGAATAAACTTGATCTACCATTTGCGCTAAAACAGCTGCTTGATAACCACACCCCGTTCCAATCTCTAACACACGGCCCGTCACCCCATGGTCAACCAACAACTCCGTCATTCTCGCAACAATATAAGGCTGAGAAATTGTTTGATTATGGCCAATGGGTAATGCAATATCTTCATAAGCACGACTAGAAAGCGCCTCATCCATAAACAAATGCCGCGGTGTATCTCTCATGATATTAAGAACGCTATGATTACTAATCCCCTGCTCCATTAACCGGTCAATCATTCGATTTCTGGTGCGGCGAGATGTCATACCGATCCCCTCACGTGTTTTCATATTGTATCCACCCCATCAATCCACGCCGATAAATCATCCATTAACTCATAACGTGTCAGGTCAAGTTGTAACGGCGTAATGGAAACATAATTATTTCTTACTGCATCAAAATCCGTTCCAAAACCGTCATCACGTGCTAACCCCGGTGGACCCACCCAATAAATAGTCCGCCCCCGTGGATCTTGGGCTTTAATCACTGGCTCAGACTTATGTCGCTGACCCAACCGCGTCACTTGATAGCCTTTTAATTCAGACCGAGGAATATCAGGAACGTTAACATTCAAAACCACATCTTTACCTAATGGCTTTTCCTGAATACGATGTAATAAATGAACCGCAACCTCTGCCGCTGTTTCAAAATGCTGAGGCTCATTTGATGCCATAGAAATCGCTATTGCGGGAAACCCTAAAAAGCGACCTTCAGTAGCGGCTGCCAAGGTCCCTGAATACAACACATCATCCCCCATATTAGCGCCATGATTGATGCCTGCAATAACCATATCAGGCTCAGTCTCAATAAGCCCTGTAATAGCGAGATGTACACAATCAGTCGGCGTACCATCTACTTTATAAAAATTAGGCTCGATCTCACTCACTCTAAGCGGTAATTCTAACGTCAAAGAATTACTGGCGGCACTGCGGTTTTTATCCGGTGCGACTACCGTGATATCCGCTTGTTCTTTTAAGGCTGCCGCCAACACTAACAAGCCCTCAGCAAAATAGCCATCATCATTACACAACAAAATTTTCATAACTATTCGCTCAATCCCTTAAAAAAACGCTAAAATTCACTACCTTCACCAATAATGCTAGTGTACTTTTCAATCCTATCAGTCGC
>DUCI01000103.1:9744-10932 GCA_012959905.1 Methylococcaceae bacterium
ATGCTCTTGACCTACTTAGTGACATTGATAATTTAGAGTTTATAGCCCCGGGCCTGCAAAAAAATACCCTAAAAAAAATGCGTAAAGGGTTTTTTGGAATTGATGCCGAACTCGACCTGCACGGCCTCACACGAACCGAAGCAAAAAACCAGCTCACGCAGTTCCTTCACGACTGTCTTCTAGCGCATTACCGTTGCATTCATATTATTCACGGTAAAGGCTACCGTTCACCCGACCAAAAACCTATTCTCAAGAACAGCCTGAATCAATGGCTAAGACAATACCCTCATGTTCTCGCCTTTTGCTCTGCGCCTCGTCATGCGGGCGGCACTGGCGCCGTCTATGTTTTGCTCAGTTTAAGGGATAAACACAACCAATAAGACAATCCCGAGAATAAGTCGATACCAAATAAAAGGCATAACGCCCACCTTCTCTAAAAACGTTAAGAACCAACCGATTGATAAATAAGCGACTAAGGCCGAAACGACCACACCCACCAACATAAACTCCCAAACCACAGGCGCTGATGAATGATAAAGCTCAAGACTTTTCAGTAAGCCCGCTAAAACGATGACGGGGATAGACAATAAAAACGAAAATCGTGCCGCTTGATTACGGGTGAGCCCCAATAATAACCCTGCGGTTATAGTAATACCTGACCGAGATGTCCCCGGAATTAACGCAAGGGCCTGAAAAGACCCCACAATCAATGCGTCCTTCAGTGTAACCGCAACACGCGTCTCCGTCGCTTGTCGACTTGACCAGCCTAATAAAACTGCAAAAACAATGGTTGCAACAGCAATCACCACCGGCGAACGTAATAATTGATCTGCGTCTTCAGAAATAGAAATCCCGACCAAGCCAACCGGTATCGTTGCAAGAATAACCGCCCATGCGAGTCTGGATTCTTCAGAGTTTTGCTTTTTGGTCACCGATGCTAACCAGGCACCCACTAAGCTAACAATATCTTTTCGATAAAAACTAACAACGGCAAACAAGGTCCCGATATGAACCGCAACGTCAAAGGCTTGCCCTTGATCTTCCCAACCAAAAATAACAGGCATTAAAATAAGATGCGCTGAACTCGATACCGGTAAAAACTCCGTCAAACCCTGTAAAAAAGCTAATGCAAATGCCTGTATAAAATCCATCTTAGTTCCTAACAACAATAATTTCTTTTAACAGTGC
>DUCI01000103.1:11040-11428 GCA_012959905.1 Methylococcaceae bacterium
TTTTTAAGCTCACTATGCTGGCTTAATACCGCCTGCTCAATGCACCATGACTCAGCCTGCACCAGCACCTCGCCACGGCCCCACAAGCACCCCGTTGGATGAAGCTCTAAGCCCGCAACTCGAACCGCCACATCGCTGTCAATCGTATCGGTTTGGAAGAAACTATTGGAACCATCAAATTGCAAAACATCACCCAACACGATTTGATTCCAGTTATTTAACTCAATGCGACGCGCTAAAATACCATTAAAAAGAAATGACCGTACCGCTGACAAATAGAGACTGCGTTGATTTCTATTAAATGACTTACCTTGAAATAAGAGCTGTGCTTTTTCAATATTCTTACCGTCATGCCCAAAACGTTGTTCGCCATAGTAATTAGCCATGC
>DUCI01000104.1 GCA_012959905.1 Methylococcaceae bacterium
GAAGGCATAGAGATGGTTATGCCTGGTGATAACGTGCAAGTAACGGTTAAGTTGATTGCACCGATTGCGATGGAAGATGGTTTGCGTTTCGCGGTAAGAGAAGGTGGTCGCACAGTGGGTGCGGGCGTAGTAGCTAAAATTATAGAGTGATTATCGTAGTGGCTCTGCCCTTAGTGGGCAGGGTCGCTGTCGTTATGTAAGCAGGTAGCCAGTAGGTCAGTGGCTCAATTGGTAGAGCAGCGGTCTCCAAAACCGCAGGTTGGGGGTTCGAGTCCCTCCTGGCCTGCCATTCTATTTTTTAAAATTTAATTTAAATAAAGAGCAATAATGTCAACTCAAACTGAAGCGACAAGATCTGTTATGGATGTTGTGAAACTGGTATTTTCTGTATCCCTAGTGATTGCAGGCTTGGCTGGTTTTTATTATTTTTCGGAGTTCCCGTTACTTTATCGGGTTCTTGGATTAGTGGCGGTTATTTTGGTGGCTATGTTAATAGCGTTAACATCGGCTACAGGACGTGACTTTAGTGCTTTTGTACGAGAAGCGCGTCAAGAAGTTCGAAAAGTAGTTTGGCCTTCCCGTCAGGAGACTGTGCAGACTACATTGACTGTGTTTGCTATGGTTTTTGTGGTGGGTCTGATTTTGTGGTTGTTTGATATGTTCTTGTTTTGGGGTGTTCAGGTTTTAACCGGGCAGGGGGGCTAGTATGGCTCTTAAATGGTATGTTGTTCATGCCTACTCGAATTATGAGAATAAGGTTCGTTTGGCATTGGAAGAGCGAATTGAACGCGAAGGCTTGCAGGATTTTTTCGGTAAAGTAATTGTTCCGACTGAAGAAGTTGTTGAGATGCGATCAGGTCAACAGCGTAAAAGTGAGAGAAAGTTTTTTCCTGGTTATGTGCTCGTGCAAATGGAATTAACTGATGAGACTTGGCATATGGTTCGTGATATCCCACGTGTTTTAGGTTTTATCGGCGGTACAGCGAATAAACCCGCTGCTATCACTGAGGCAGAAGCTGATCTTATATTGAATCGTGTTGAAGAGGGTATCAACAAACCAAAACCGAAGGTATTGTTCGAGGTTGGTGAGGTTTTGCGTGTAGTGGATGGGCCATTTAAGGATTTTGATGGTGTTGTTGAGGAAGTTCACTACGAGAAGAGTCGCTTAACCGTTACGGTTATGATTTTTGGGCGATCAACGCCCGTTGATCTTGAGTTTACTCAAGTGGAAAAAGGTTGATAAGTTTTAAAAAATGACCCTTGTTGTTTGAAGGTGTTTTAAGGGGAGCCTAGTCGGCGTTTGCACCCACTATGGAGTATAGCTAATGGCTAAAAAGATTGAAGCATATATTAAGTTGCAGGTAAAAGCAGGTGAGGCTAATCCAAGTCCTCCGGTCGGTCCAGCATTGGGTCAGCATGGTGTTAATATCATGGAGTTTTGTAAGGCGTTTAATGCAAAGACGCAAGAGCTAGAGAAAGGGATGCCTATTCCTGTCATTATCAGCGTTTATGCTGATCGTAGTTTTACTTTTGTGACTAAGACTCCACCGGCTTCTGTATTGTTAAAGAAAGCAGCGGGTATTGCTAAAGGAAGTGGGGTTCCTAATATTGATAAAGTAGGAACGGTTACTGTTGCACAGTTAGAAGAAATTGCTAAAACTAAAATGCCGGATTTAAATGCGGCTGACTTAGATGCTGCAGTAAAATCAATAGCAGGTAGTGCTCGTAGTATGGGCTTGATCGTGGAGGGTCTGTAAATGGCTAAATTAACAAAACGAGCTAAGGTTATTGCAGAAAAAGTTGATCCCAATAAAGCTTACTCTGTGACTGAGGCCGTCAGCGTGCTTAAAGCTGTAGCACTGTCAAATTTTAATGAGTCTGTTGATGTGAGTATTAACTTAGGTGTTGATTCGCGTAAATCAGAACAAAATGTACGTGGTGCAACCGTGTTGCCAAACGGTACTGGAAAAACGGTACGGGTAGCTGTTTTCACTCAAGGTGAAAATGCTGATATTGCAAAGGCTGCAGGTGCTGATATTGTGGGCATGGATGATTTAGCGGCTGAAGTTAAAAAAGGCATAATGGATTTCGATGTGGTCATTGCATCACCCGACGCTATGCGTGTCGTGGGTCAATTAGGTCAGATTTTAGGTCCTCGTGGGCTAATGCCGAACCCAAAAGTAGGTACGGTTACTCCGGATGTGGCGCTAGCTGTTAAGAATGCTAAATCTGGTCAAGTGCGTTACCGAACTGATAAAGCTGGAATTATCCATTGTACAGTAGGAAAGGTTAGCTTTGAGGGTGATGCGATTGCCCAAAATTTGGAAGCATTGATTGCAGATTTAAAGAAAGCTAAGCCGAGCGCTGCGAAAGGAATTTATTTACAGAAAATCACCTTGTCATCAACGATGGGCCCAGGTTTGTCGATTGATAAAAGCAGTTTAGGTGAGTAATATTTTAAGAACCTATTAACGTTCTTAATTAAGACTTTGGGTTACCGGTTTTCGGTGACCGTCAAAGACCGTAGGTGTGTAAGCATAATTAAGCCTTATTGAGTTAAAGGTTTTTCCTACGTAGATGGTATCTGGATCCAGGTGATCGGTGAAAGTAACTATTAGGGTGCATCATTAGTGAGATTTTTAATGATGTGTTATGAAAATTCTGATTTTATCAGAAAAAATTCGGAGGTAAATTGTGGCATTAGGACTGGATGACAAAAGAATTGTCGTCGAAGAGGTTGCTGCTATCGCCGCTGACGCGCACTCGGCTATTGCTGCTGAATACCGTGGTTTAACGGTATCAGAGTTAACAGAGTTACGTCGAGTTGCTCGCGAGTCGGGTGTTTATCTACGTGTGGTAAAAAATACGTTGGCACAGCGTGCTGTTGAAGGAACAGAATTTGAATGCATGAAAGAGGGTATGAAAGGACCTTTGATCTTTGCATTTTCAATGGAAGATCCAGGATCGGCACCGCGTGTAATCAATGATTTTGCAAAAGAACATGATAAGTTGGTGACTAAGTTAGTTTCTATCGGTGGGCAGTTGTATGATGCCTCTGAATTGAAACGTTTAGCTGCCTTACCTACGCGTGATCAAGCGATTAGTATGCTAATGGCATTGATGAAAGCACCGGTAGAAAAATTTGTCCGTACTTTAGCGGAACCACATGCTAAGTTAACGCGCACCGTTGCAGCGATAAAAGATCAGAAAGAAGCGGCGTAAGTCTCTTTCACGTGTAACAAACGAAATAAATTATAGAGGAATAAAAATATGGCACTTTCACAAGAAGATATCTTGGAAGCGATTTCAAACATGAGTGTAATGGAAGTCGTTGACCTGATTTCAGCGATGGAAGAAAAATTTGGTGTTTCTGCGGCTGCGGCTGTTGCGGCAGCTCCTGCTGCAGGTGGCGATGCTGCTGCTGCTGAAGAGCAAACTGAATTTGATGTAGTACTAACAGGTCAAGGTTCAAATAAAGTTTCAGTTATTAAGGCAGTACGTGCTATAACTGGCTTAGGTTTGAAAGAAGCTAAGGCAGAAGTAGACGGCGTTCCTTCAACGATTAAAGAAGGCGTTAGTAAAACAGAAGCTGAAGAAGTTAAAAAACAGCTTGAAGAAGCAGGTGCTTCTGTAGAAATTAAATAATTTAATTTCTATTCTGTTATTTAGGCATAGCCTAATATAGGTATTTGGCTGGTGACTTTTAGTCGCCGGCCTTTTACTGTTTGTTTTACCTAATAAGAAGTACCGTTCTTTACGTTGAAGGAAACACGCACTATGGTCTACTCTTTTACCGAGAAAAAGCGAATTCGAAATAATTTTGGCAAAGCTTCTGATGTTATGGAAGTTCCTTACCTCCTTGCCACTCAAATTGATTCATACGCTAAGTTTTTACAGTCAGGTCAATCACCCGCTACTCGTGAAGAGTTGGGATTGCACGCTGCATTCACAACTGTTTTTCCAATTGTTAGTCATTCGGGTTTTGCTGTCTTAGAGTATGTGAGTTATCGACTTAGCGATCCAGTTTTTGATGTTCGTGAATGTCAGCAACGGGGTGTGACTTATGCGGCTGCATTGCGTGTTTTAGTGCGTTTAGTGATTTATGATAAAGAGTCGCCGTTATCTGCAAAAGTGGTAAAAGACGTACGTGAACAGGAAGTGTATATGGGTGAATTGCCACTGATGACGGAAAATGGTACTTTCGTTATTAATGGTACTGAGCGTGTTATTGTTTCTCAATTGCACCGTTCACCGGGTGTTTTCTTTGATCACGATAAAGGTAAAACACACTCTTCTGGAAAATTACTTTTTAATGCACGAGTCATTCCATATCGTGGGTCTTGGTTGGATTTTGAGTTTGATCATAAAGATACTCTGTTTGTAAGGATTGACAGGCGTCGTAAGATTCCTGCAACTATATTATTGAAAGCACTTTCTTATAACAACGAAGAAATTATTTCATTGTTCTATGAGACTAACAAATTTCATTTATCTGATGACCGTTATCTATTTGATATTGTTCCAGAACGGTTAAGAGGTGATATTGCTACTTTTGATCTCACGTATGATGGAAAGGTTTATGTAGAAGAAGGTCGTCGTGTAACGGTAAAACATATTCGCCAAATGACTAAGGCGGGTGTTGATCAGATTGAAGTGCCTAGAGATTACTTGTTTGGCAAGTTATTAGCTAATAACTTGGTGGACGAATCTACCGGTGAGTTGGTCGCTGAAGTTAATGCGGAAATCACCGATGAATTATTAGCCGCTATTCAGGTTGTTGGTATCACTGAAATAGAGACTCTGTTTGTCAATGAGCTTGACAGAGGGCCTTATATTTCCAATGCAATGAAAATTGATAGTAGTACCAATAGAATTGAGGCGTTGATCGAAATCTATCGCATGATGCGTCCGGGTGAACCACCGACCCAAGATGCAGCTGAAAAGTTGTTCAAGAACTTGTTTTTTAGTTCTGACCGTTACGATCTTTCTGCGGTTGGTAGAATGAAGTTTAACCGTCGTTTAGGACGACAAGAAATTATTGGTGAAGGAACGCTCAGTAAAGAAGATATTGTTGATGTTCTTAAAGAGTTGATTGATATTCGAAATGGAAATTTAAATATCGATGATATTGATCATTTAGGTAACCGACGCGTGCGTTCGGTGGGCGAAATGATTGAAAATCAATTTAGAGTGGGTCTGGTGCGTGTTGAAAGAGCGGTTAGAGAGCGTCTCACGTTAGCAGATTCAGAAGGCTTAATGCCTCAAGAAATTATTAATGCTAAGCCGGTATCAGCAGCGGTAAAAGAGTTTTTTGGCTCCAGCCAGTTGTCACAATTTATGGATCAAAATAATCCATTGTCGCAAGTGACGCATAAACGGCGAGTTTCTGCGTTAGGACCGGGGGGTCTTGCGCGAGAACGTGCGGGTTTTGAGGTGCGGGATGTTCATACCACGCATTATGGCCGTGTTTGTCCTATTGAGACGCCAGAGGGGCCGAATATTGGTTTGATCAATTCGTTAGCGGTGTATGCGCGGACTAATAAATACGGTTTTCTAGAAACCCCTTATCGTAAGGTTGTTGACGGTAGTGTAACTTCGCAGGTTGATTATTTATCGGCCATTGAAGAAGGCGAGTACGTTATTGCTCAGGCCAGTGTGGCTGTTGATAAAAACAACCACTTGGTTGAAGGTTTGGTTTCTTGTCGTTATAAAGATGAATTCCAATTAGCAGCATCTAAAGATGTGCAATATATGGATGTTTCTTCAAAACAGATTGTATCGGTTGCAGCATCAATTATTCCGTTCCTAGAACATGATGATGCCAACCGTGCATTAATGGGTTCAAATATGCAGCGTCAAGCCGTGCCAACATTAATTGCTCAAAAGCCATTAGTGGGTACGGGAATGGAACGTACCGTAGCCAAGGATTCGGGCGTAACGGTTGTTGCAAAGCGTAGCGGTGTTATTGAGAAAGTAGATGCGGCTCGAATTGTTGTGCGTGTTGATGATTCTGAAACTGAGGCCGGTGAGTCCGGTGTTGATATTTATAATCTGATTAAATATACCCGGTCAAATCAAAATACCTGTATTAATCAGAAGCCATTGGTTAAATTGTCTGATATCGTCAAAGCCGGTGATATTATGGCGGATGGACCTTCTACCGACATTGGTGAATTGGCTTTGGGTCAGAATATGCTGATCGCTTTTATGCCTTGGAATGGTTATAACTTTGAAGATTCTATTTTGGTCTCTGAGAATGTTGTAAAAGAGGATCGTTTCACGACAATCCATATCGAAGAGAAAACCTGTGTAGCCCGAGATACTAAGCAAAGTCCAGAAGAAATCACTGCCGATATTCCTAACGTGAGTGAAGATGCACTCTCTAAGTTAGATGAGTCTGGTATTGTCTACGTTGGTGCTGAAGTTAAGGGCGGAGATATATTGGTCGGTAAGGTGACGCCGAAGGGAGAGAGTCAGTTGACACCGGAAGAGAAATTGCTACGTGCAATTTTTGGTGAAAAAGCAGCTGATGTGAAGGATACTTCTCTACGTGTACCTAATGGTATGGATGGGCACGTCATTGATGTTCAAGTTTTTACTCGAGATGGCGTTAAGAAGGATGCGCGTGCACTATCAATTGAAGACGAAGAAGTTAAGCTGGCTAAAAAGGATTTTGATGACCGACGGATTATCCTTGAACAGGATATTTATAGTCGTGTAGAAAAGTTATTGATCGGTGAGTTTATTGAGTCATCGATGTTAGGGTTCAAGAAGAGCAAAGAGATCACTGCGGAAATATTGCAGGGAATGGAGCAGAAAAAATGGTTGAGTATTACCACTACCAATGAAGACCTTAATGTTCAATTAGAAGCTATTATTGTACAAATTGAACAATTGCGTAAAGATTTTGAAAAGCAACTGGACATAAAACGCAATAAGATCACCATGGGCGATGATTTAGCACCCGGTGTTTTGAAAATGGTTAAAGTCCATTTGGCCGTTAAAAGACGGATTCAGCCCGGCGATAAAATGGCGGGTCGACACGGTAACAAGGGGGTTATTTCTCAAATTGTTCCTGTTGAAGATATGCCTTTTACTGCGGATGGGCGGCCTATTGATATCCTTCTGAATCCTTTAGGCGTGCCTTCTAGGATGAACGTCGGCCAGGTTTTAGAGACCCATTTGGGTTGGGCGGCCAAAGGTTTGGGTGTCAAGATTGGCGAGATGCTTAAGACACAGGCTCAAATAACAGAAATCAGAGCTTATCTAGGGCGTATTTATAATACCAGTGGGCGTCATGAAGATTTAGATAGCTTTTCTGATAAACAAATACTCGAAATGGCCAAAAACTTGACGGGAGGTGTGCCCATGGCATCACCTGTGTTTGATGGTGCTTCTGAAGATGATATTCGGTCTATGTTGAGATTAGCTGATTTGCCAGAACACGGTCAAACAACCTTATTTGATGGTTTGACGGGTGATGTCTTTGAACGAGAGATCACTGTGGGTTATATGTATATGTTGAAATTAAATCATTTAGTTGATGATAAGATGCATGCAAGGTCAACGGGACCATACAGCCTGGTCACTCAACAGCCACTAGGTGGTAAGGCACAGTTTGGTGGTCAGCGTTTTGGTGAGATGGAAGTATGGGCGCTGGAGGCTTATGGTGCGGCTTATACTTTGCAAGAAATGCTAACTGTAAAATCTGATGATGTCAGTGGGAGAACGAGAATGTATAAAAATATTGTCGATGGCAAACATGATATGGATGCCGGAATGCCTGAATCATTTAATGTTTTGACTAAAGAGATTCGATCTTTAGGGATTAATATTGAGCTCGAAAGAGACAAATAATTCAGATCATAATGGCTTATAGAGACACTGGGTTGCCCAGATTGTATCGTTTGATTAGAGGACAAAGCGCTTGAAAGATTTATTTAATATTTTAAACCGTCAGGGTCAGGTTGAAGATTTTGATGCTATTCGAATTGGGTTGGCGTCGCCGCATTTGATTCGGTCGTGGTCATTCGGAGAAGTTAAAAAACCAGAAACAATTAATTACCGGACATTTAAGCCAGAAAGAGATGGTTTGTTTTGCGCCAAGATTTTTGGTCCAGTCAGTGATTATGAATGTTTGTGTGGAAAATATAAGCGCCTTAAGCATCGCGGAGTTATTTGCGAAAAGTGTGGTGTAGAGGTAACGCTTTCAAAAGTTCGTCGTGAACGGATGGGGCATATTGATTTGGCGAGCCCGGTTGCGCATATTTGGTTCCTAAAATCATTACCTTCTAGAATTGCATTGTTGCTAGATATGACTTTGCGCGAAATTGAACGCGTCTTGTACTTTGAGTCATTTGTTGTTTTGGAGCCGGGTATGACTCCATTGGAACGGGGTGAACTACTAACCGATGAAGAATATCTCGATAAGGTGGAAGAGCACGGTGACGACTTTGTTGCCAAGATGGGTGCGGAAGCGATCTTACAGCTGCTGAAATCAATTGATTTGCCAGCTGAAGTAAAGGATCTACGCGACAACATTAATGCGACTAGTTCAGAAACTAAAATTAAGAAGTTTTCGAAACGATTAAAAGTATTAGAGGCGTTGTCGAACTCTCAAAACCGTCCAGAATGGATGATTTTAACCGTCCTTCCGGTGTTACCACCTGAGTTACGTCCTTTGGTTCCGTTGGATGGTGGGCGTTTTGCTACGTCAGATTTAAATGATTTGTATCGCCGTGTTATTAACCGAAATAATCGGTTAGGGCGTTTACTTGAGTTGAGTGCGCCGGATATTATCGTTCGTAATGAAAAAAGAATGCTTCAGGAGTCTGTTGACGCGCTATTAGACAATGGTCGTCGCGGACGGGCAATTACCGGGACTAATCGGCGTGCGTTAAAATCGCTTGCAGATATGATTAAAGGTAAACAGGGGCGTTTCAGACAAAATTTACTGGGTAAACGGGTCGATTATTCAGGTCGATCGGTTATTGTGGTTGGGCCTACGCTTAAATTGCATCAATGTGGCTTACCGAAGAAGATGGGGTTGGAGTTATTTAAACCGTTTATTTTTAGTAAACTTCAATTGCGCGGTTTAGCGACGACAATCAAAGCCGCTAAGAAGTTAGTTGAAAAAGAGGGTGGAGAAGTTTGGGATATTCTTGAAGAGGTTATCCGAGAGCATCCAATTATGCTTAACCGTGCCCCAACATTGCACAGGTTGGGTATTCAGGCTTTTGAGCCTATCCTGATTGAGGGTAAAGCCATACAATTACACCCCCTTGTTTGTAGTGCTTTTAATGCCGATTTTGACGGTGATCAAATGGCGGTTCACGTGCCGCTGTCAATAGAGGCGCAAATCGAAGCAAGAACGTTGATGATGGCTACGAATAATATTCTTTCGCCTGCAAGTGGGGAGCCTGTTATCAATCCAACCCAGGACGTAGTTTTGGGATTATATGCCATTAGTCGTGAAAAAATTAATGCGCAAGGTGAAGGTAGTATTTTTTCTGGCCTAGATGAGCTTCATAAGGCGTTACATTTTAAGCGTGTTGAACCGAGAACGATCATTCAGTTGCGAATTAAAGAAAAAATATTTAATGACGCCGGTGAATTTGAATATCAAACCAAGCGTGTTAAAACGACAGTAGGCCGTGGAATGATTTGGGAGATTGTTCCTGAAGGTATTCCTTTTGACCTAATTAACTGTGATATGACCAAAAAGAACATCTCACGGATAATTGACTATTGTTATCGTAATTTGGGAATTAAAGATACCGTTGTTTTGGCTGATCAGCTCATGTATTTGGGTTTTAAATCAGCAACGAAAGCGGGGGTTTCAATCGGTCTTGAAGATATGGTTGTACCTAAGGGTAAGATGCCAATTATTGAGGCTTCTGAAAAAGAAGTAGAAGATATTCAGGATCAATATGCTTCCGGTTTGGTAACAGAAGGGGAGCGTTACAATAAGGTTGTTGATATCTGGTCTCGTGCTAATGAGCAAGTCGCAAAGGTCATGATGGAAGGGCTTGGCGAAGAAGATACCATTGACGCACAAGGTAATACCGTTAAGGAGAAGTCATTTAATTCTATTTTTATGATGGCTGATTCAGGCGCTCGGGGTTCAGCGGCTCAAATTAGACAGCTTGCTGGGATGAGGGGTTTGATGGCTAAGCCTGATGGTTCTATTATTGAAACGCCGATCACAGCGAATTTTCGAGAAGGACTGGATGTTTTGCAGTATTTCATTTCTACTCACGGTGCTCGGAAAGGTTTGGCTGATACGGCGTTAAAAACAGCAAACTCAGGTTATTTAACCCGCCGATTAGTGGATGTGGCTCAAGATTTAGTGGTGTCCATGGATGACTGTGGTTCTGAAGGGGGGCTCACCTTAACGCCGATCATTGAAGGGGGTGACGTGGTCATGCCGCTGAGTGAGCGTGTGTTAGGGCGGGTCGTGACTAATGATGTGTTTGATGGGGCCGGTGAAAAAGTACTGGTTCCAGCTAAAACAATGTTAGACGAGGAGCTGGTGCTGCTTTTAGAGGAGCATGGCATTGATGAATTGTTGGTGCGCTCTATTATTACCTGTGAAGCGCGGCATGGTGTTTGTGCGCGTTGTTACGGGCGTGATTTGGGTCGGGGGCATCTAGTTAATAGGGGTGAAGCCGTAGGTGTTATTGCGGCACAATCAATTGGTGAACCTGGAACTCAGTTGACTATGCGTACCTTCCATATTGGTGGTGCGGCATCAAGGGCTGCGGCAGTGAGTAATGTACAGGTTAAGTCTGAAGGGACTATCAAACTAAACAATCTTAAGACCGTTGAGAATAAAGAAGGCAGTTTGGTTGCTGTGTCGCGTTCGGGTGAAGTCGGTATTGTTGATAAATATGGCCGCGAAAGAGAGCGTTATAAAATTCCATACGGCGCAGTAATTTCCGCTAAAGAAGGCGGGAAGATTAAAGCGGGTGATATTATCGTAAATTGGGATCCGCATACGCATCCTGTTGTGACTGAAGTGCGTGGACTTGTTAAATTAGTCGATTTTGCTGAAGGAATTACAGTACGTCAGGAATCTGATGAAGTAACCGGTTTGAGTTCTTTGATTGTTATTGATCCAAAACAACGGGGCAGTGCGGGTAAAGAGTTGCGACCCATGGTTAAGTTGGTTGATGAAAATGGGGCTGATTTGTATCTTTCGGGTACAGAAATT
>DUCI01000105.1 GCA_012959905.1 Methylococcaceae bacterium
AAGGGCGACCCGATGCGCATTTAATTCAGACCGTTATTTTAAGATCGTTGTCGCAAGCCGTTTACAGTGCTGAAGATAAAGGTCATTTCGGTTTGGCGCTAGACGCTTACGGGCATTTTACTTCACCGATCAGGCGCTATCCTGATCTTTTGATACACCGAGCCATTAAACATGTTTGTCTCGGGTTGGCTCCGGAAACCTTTAGTTATAGTTTTCAGGACATGGTTAACTTTGGAGAACATTGTTCGGCAACAGAACGGCGTGCTGACGAAGCAACCCGAGAGGTGGTGAGTTGGCTTAAGTGTGAATATATGATGGATAAAATTGGCCAAGAATTTTCAGGCATTATTTCATCTGTGACATCGTTCGGATTATTTATTGAGCTTAATGAGTTGTATATTGAAGGTCTTGTGCATATTTCAGCATTAGGCAAAGACTTTTATCATTTTGATGCGGTGAGTCATCAACTGACCGGTGAGCAGACGGGTAAGACCTATCGTCTGGGCGATGCGATTAAAGTGGTTCTGTCACGTGTCGATTTAGATGAGAAAAAAATAGATTTCGACTTGACCCAAAAAAGCAATAAGACCAAGAAGTTGAAGGTCAATAAAAAAATGAAGAAGCATAAAAAAAATAAGAAGAGGCTTAAATAGTGAAGTCAACCATCATCGTTGGAATCCATGCGGTTCAATCAGCCTTAGATTATTCTGGTGAAAAAATTCAAGGTGTCTGGATTGATGAAAGTCGCCAAGATAGTAAATTTCAAGCGCTGGTACAGCAATTGGCGCGTCTAGAGGTCCCCTTTCATAAAACAAATAAGAAAACACTGGAACAATTAAGTCAGGGCCGTAATCACCAAGGTGTTTTGGTAGAGGTTGATTTACCCAAGATTAAAACCGAAAAAATGTTGATGGAGGAAATTAAAACATCAACGCAAACCCCTTTTTTTTTAGTCTTAGATCAAGTTCAGGACCCACATAATTTAGGGGCGTGTTTAAGGACAGCAGATGCCGTAGGGATTCAAGGGGTTATTTTGCCGAAGGATAATTCGGCTGGCTTAACGCCCACGGTGTGTAAAGTAGCCTGCGGTGCGGCAGAAACTGTGCCTGTTTACCAGGTGACTAACCTGGCGCGGATTTTACGGTGGATGAAAGAACAAGGTATTTGGGTTATGGGGGCGGCCGGGGAAGCGACTCAAACAGCGTACCAAATTGAATTAACAGGGCCTTTGGCTTTTGTGGTGGGTGCCGAAGGGAAGGGGCTTCGGCGATTAACACGGGAGCAGTGTGATGTTTTAGTCAAATTGCCCATGGTTGGGCAAGTAGAAAGTCTTAATCTTTCGGTCGCATCAGGCGTTCTTTTGTATGAGGCATTGCGTCAAAGAGAGATGGCATAAACGATTAGTTTTGTTTTTATTCAAAGCATCGATGCATGGTTTTTAAGCTGCGGGGCTAAACCGCCATAGGCGGGTTTTTTAATGTGCAGTGAGCGGGCGTGTTATCCTTGAAGATTATCGCTGTAAGGGTCAGTTTTAATTAGGAGTTTTTTTGTATGAGTAAAAAATATCGGTCTGTTTTTTCACCGTCCACGGCACAAGAGCGTAAAGAAAATTTTGAAAGTTATTGGGAATTCACCCAGCGTCATGGGGGTGAGTTGTTTGAAGAGGATAAGGATTTAGCCGTTAAACGCGCTAAATTGAAGGCATTTAAAGATAATCCTGTTCAGCTAAGAACACCTTTAGCTGATCCTGAGGCTTTTTATCGTAATTATGTTGAAATGCAGGATGATCCGGCAACGCTGGATCGCATGACTTTAATGATGACCTGTATGTATAAATTTGCCCGGCATGAGTGGGTCGGTATTAAAGGTGCCTGGGATGTGGTGCCTGATATGGCTAATTCCCATACTA
>DUCI01000106.1 GCA_012959905.1 Methylococcaceae bacterium
GTATTTGGGATAAGCGTAAATCCTTGTTAGAACATGCACTACAGCGAATAGATATGTCACTTTTAGAACACGCTATTTTGTTGGCAGAGAAAGCAGATGGGCAGGGTAAAGGTTTGGTCGCAGGGGATGTTTGGGAAACCATTTTGCAACTTTGCTTGTCTTTTTCGAAACAAGATAAAATTAAATTAAATTTTTTGTCTTGAAAAAAATGCAATGACCCCCATTAATAGCAGTAGGTTTAAAACAAACAATCACGTGTATTTATAATTTATTAGGAAGAAATATTAAAATGACTGTTGAAGCAAAAAAAGAAACGCTGGGATTTCAAACAGAAGTAAAGCATTTATTGCAATTAATGATTCATTCGTTATATAGCAATAAGGAGATTTTTCTTAGGGAACTGATTTCTAATGGGTCTGATGCGGTTGATAGACTGCGATTTAATGCGTTATCGGATGAAACGCTTTACGAAGGTGATGCGAAACTAAAAATTCGCGTGGAATTTGATAAGGAAAAACGAACCATCACCATAACGGATAACGGCATTGGTATGACACGTGATGAAGTTCAAGATCATATCGGTACGATTGCTAAATCGGGGACTAAACAGTTTTTTGAATCCTTAACCGGTGATCAGACTAAAGACAGTGAACTCATTGGTCAATTTGGAGTGGGTTTTTATTCTGCCTTTATTGTTGCGGATAATGTTATTTTAACCACACGCAAAGCGGGTGCTCCAGCAGATGAAGGCGTGCAGTGGCAGTCTAAAGGGGATGGGGAATATACTCTTGAAACGGCACATTGTTCGCAACGAGGCACCTCTATTGTCTTGGAATTGAAAGAAGGTGAAGAAGACTTTCTAAATGGCTACACGTTACGCTCAATTGTTAAGAAGTTTTCAGACCATATTTCAGTGCCTGTGGTTATGGATAAAGAGCCGATGCCGAGTGCCAGTGAGGACGACAGTGAAGAAAAGGCTGAAGATCCCGTCATTGAAGAAGAAGTTGTCAATAGTGCTTCAGCCTTATGGGCCAAGTCTAAACAGGACATTGACGACGAAGCCTATAACGAATTTTATAAGCATGTCGGGCATGATTTTCAAGATCCACTGGCCCATATTCACAGTCGAGTAGAAGGCACCAATGAATATACGTTGTTGTTGTATGTTCCTGCGAGAGCCCCTTTTGATTTATGGGATAAAGATAGCAAGCAAGGTGTAAAGCTTTATGTTCGTAAGGTTTTCATTATGGATGATTCAGATAAATTAATGCCGCGTTACTTGCGTTTTATTAAAGGTGTTATTGATTCTGACTCACTTCCTTTAAATGTCTCTAGAGAAATTCTTCAACAAAGTAGACAGTTGGATGTAATTCGATCGGGTGCGGTTAAAAAGGTACTGGGTCTTTTGGGAGGACTTGCGAAGAATGATGCTGATAAATATGCAACTTTCTGGGAGCAATTTGGACAGGTCATCAAAGAAGGTCCGATTGAGGATTTTAAAAACAAAGATAAAATAGCTAAATTACTTCGTTTTGCAACCACACAGGGTGACGGCGAAAAACAAAATGTCTCACTTGAAGACTATGTGTCGCGTATGAAAGAGGGGCAAGATAAGATTTATTTTGTTACAGCCGATAGTTATGCGGCGGCTAAAAATAGCCCCCATCTAGAGATTTTTAATAAGAAAGGTATTGAGGTTTTATTATTATCAGATCGTGTTGATGAATGGTTGATATCGCATCTCACTGAATTTGAAGGTAAAACCTTGCAGTCTGTTGCTAAAGGCGGATTAGACTTAGGCCAACTAGACGATGAAGACGACCAAAAAGAACAAGATGCAGCGAATAAGGATTTTGAATCGGTTATCAAACAAACTAAAGAAATTTTAGGGGATAAAGTTGCGGAGGTTAGACTTAGCCAACGATTAACGGACTCACCGTCGTGCTTGGTGACTGAGGACTCAGCTATGAGTCTTAATATGGAGCGCATTATGAAAGAAGCGGGACAATCTTTTGGGGACAGTAAACCCATTTTTGAATTAAACCCAACGCATCCTTTAGTATTAACCATGAAAGATGAGCAAGATGATGATCGTTTTGCTGATTTAACACATATCTTGTTTGATCAAGCCATTTTAAGTGAGGGCGGTCAATTAACAAACCCAACAGATTATGTACATCGATTAAACGGTTTGTTACAAGGGTTATTGAAATAACGTAGAGAGTTTGTTAAGGCTTTCTTAGCCGCTTTTTTTAAACGATTGAAACCTGTTTCAGCAATGATGTTGGAACAGGTTTTTTTATGCCTTAAGAAAAATTGTGGTGAAAATTCCTGTTATATTATTCGCTAAGATTAATGACTGATTATGGTGTTATTTGAGGTGGGTCTGAATTAATGATAAACAATAAATGTTGATTGTTCATAGTTCAAATAAGAGCGAGAATTTAATGGCACATCTAGTGAAGGTGCTAGAGACTCGCCCACTGTCATCGCCTTTTGTGCAGGAGCAATTTTTAGTTCAAAGTCAGGGCATGGAACGGTGGGTATGCCAACAATTAGCGGTACATTTCCCCGTATGGGCAAATTATCAGTTTTTATTTCCCGGTAAATTTTTTAACGACTTAATTCAACGGTTAGAGGCGGGGTTAACCTGTCAGCAATTTTCTCGTGAGCGTATGCTTTGGTTAATTGAGGATATTTTAAGAAGATCACAAGAGCCTGCCTTGACGAATTATCTTTCCGGTACTCAGTTATCGTTGAAAAGATTTCAATTAGCAAAATCGTTAGCTCAAATTTTTGATCAATACCAAATGATGCGTCCTGACTGGTTGAATGCCTGGGAGAACGATTTACTCGTTACAGAACATGTCGGTGAGCAGTGGCAGCAGCAGTTGTGGAAAGAAATTGTTACGCTATTAGGACATAACCACAGAGGGGCGGCTTGGTTAGAAGCGATAGCCTTGTTAGATGACAGGCCGGAAGGTTTTTTCTCAGAGCAATTGCCTGAGCGGGTCTCTATTTTAGGTGTTAATGCCATGCCACCGCTATTATTTAATTTAATTCAGAGTCTTTCTGCGCATTGTGAGGTGCACTTATATTTATTACAGCCTAGCCAGTATTATTGGAATCGGTCGAATGCCAACCCTCCCCTTGAAAAAAATCTAATAGGCAATAGTGTAGTGTCGACTGTGGAGGTTATTGATCCTGACCACCCTCTGTTGACATCATTGGGGCAGTTAGCTTGGGACTTTCAGGCATTGCTTTTACAAGCCGGCAGAGTGGATCAAGAATTCACCAGCTTTGATGATCATGACGGGGTTCAACGGACTAATCTACAACAGCTTCAGAGTGATCTGTTAAATAATAGTTGTGCAAAAATAAACGTGGTGGATGACGGCACAATCCGTTTTCATGCTTGTCATTCCCGATTACGGGAAGTCGAGGTCTTGAAAGATCAGTTGTTAGCAACATTTGAAAGTAACGTGGCGATAGCACTGCATGATGTTTTGATTATGGCGCCTAATATTCAGGATTATTCCCCTTATATAGCTGCAGTATTCGAGGATATACCCTATACACTCGCTGATCGTAATCTTAAATTGAATAATCCTCTTGTGGATTGTTTTATAGGTTTTTTAACCCTGAGCCAGAGCCGTGTTGGATGGCGTGATGTGATGTCTGTTTTAGAGCAGCCGGCGGTGTGTGCGCGGTTTGATTTGAATGTTTCTCGGTTAAATATAATTCGTTATTGGATTAAGGAATTGGGTATTTGTTGGGGGCTATCAGAACAACATAAACACCAATTTGACCTTCCTGGAGGAGAACAAAACACCTGGAGAAATGGCTTAAACCGGTTAATGATGGGTTATCTTATGGGTGATGGCGAGGCCTTTGTTTCAGGACTACCACACCCCGGTGTCGGAGAAAATGAAGCTGAAGCCTTAGGTGGGCTCTATTGTTTTATTCACTTGCTTAGCCGTGTGGAGTCTGAACTTAAACAATCTCGTTCTCGAAGTGAATGGGTCCGGTTACTGACCCGCTTCACAGAACAGCTCTTTGTTGAAGATATTAATTCGGAAGCGCACTTACTAGAGCTCAACATGTTGTTGGTGGCATTGTCTGATGAAAGTGATTTAGCGACAACAGTCGATATTGAATTCTCAGTGATTATTGATTGGTTAAAAGGTGTTTTGTCTGAGACAAAATCAAGTAACGGCTTTCTGCGGGGACAATTAACGTTTTGTTCTTTGCTGCCGATGCGTTCAATTCCATTTAAAGTCATTGCTTTGTTGGGAATGAATGACGGTGAGTTTCCTAAAAACGATCAATTTCAGACCATTGACCTTATGGGTGTTTACAAACGATCAGGAGATCGTTCACGTTGTTTGGATGATCGGTATCAGTTTTTAGAGGTTATTTTATCGGTTCGCGAACGACTCATTGTGACCTATATTGGGCAATCCGATAAAACCAATGAACGGTTATCACCTGCTCTTGTTATTTGTGAATTACATCAGGTGTTAGAAACGCAATATGATTTAAACGACCTAATAATCAAACACCCCTTAAATTCATTTAGTTCACGTTATTTTGAAGAGGGAAGTCAGCTTGACAGTCTTTCGGAGATGGATTTTCAAACTGCAATAGCGATTAATGACGGCCAATATTTGGCCCCCCCTTGGTGGCAAGGCTCGATAGAGCGAAAGCCTGAAGGAATCATTTTATTTCAGCAGCTGGTACAATTTTTTAAGAATCCCCAGCGGTACTTCTTTAAACATAGTCTAGGACTTGAGTTAGGATCTATGAGTATCCCGCCTGATGAGAAAGAGCCTTTTTCCGTGTTAGGATTAGCGGCTTATAGTATTAATCAACAATGGATTGAAGATAAATTACAACACAAGTCGATTAATATACAACAGTTACAAGCCGAAGGTCACTGGCCAGACGGCGCCCTTGCAGAGGTGCTTTTTTCTGAAAAAGATGCTGAGTTAGCCCCCTTTATTGCGTTATTGCAAAGTCATGATTTAGGCGAGCGTATTGAAGATCTGTACGCTGATCTGCACGTGGGTGATTATCAATTAACGGCTCAGTTTACAAATTGTTATCAATGGGGGGGGCTAATGTACCGATACGCTAACCTAAAAGGGGCTGATTTTATGGCTGCGGTATTGCGCCATAGCCTTATAAATCAAATAAAACCACAGCGCACTCACCTGGTTACGAAAAATAAAACAATTATTATTCCTAACTGCTTTGATGGCCGAGTCGAGTTAAAAAGTCTTTTAAACATTTATAGTGAAGGATTATCCGCGCCCAGTGCTTTATATATTGAGCCGGCATTTGCTTATATTAATCAACATAAGGCCAGACTCAATAGCTCTCGTATTAAAAAAATGCCTCTGGAGGTTGCGCATGAGATGCTTGAACAAGAAAAAAATTATGGGGCAACTGAAATACGGTTATTAGGGCGTCATCTAAAGCCGGGTGAGTCTTTATTAGGGACCGCCTTTGAAGCGTATTGTTTGGATGTGTTACTGCCACTATGGGATCAAGTTGATGTCCAAGATACGCTTTAATGTGACCGCTGAGGCGTTGCGGCCTGGGATAAATTTAATAGAAGCTAATGCAGGTACGGGAAAAACATACACCATTGCAATGCTTTTTGTACGCTTTATAGTTGAACATGGTTTTTTAATTGATCAACTCTTGGTCGTTACCTTTACGCATGCTGCCGCCGCTGAGTTAAAACAGCGAATACGATTACGACTGACAGAAATATATCACAGTATTGCTTCAGATAAGACCGCTTTAGATGATACGACCTTATTGTGGCTGCAAGGGTTAGCGCTTGAAGAATCGGTTGTTTTACAGCGCCTAAAAATAGCATTATTAGGTCTTGATCAAAGTGCTGTTTTTACGATTCATGGTTTTTGTTATAAGACCTTGCAAGAGTTTGCGATAGAAAGTAAGCAACTGTTTGAACTTGATCTTATTGGCGATAGTCGTATTATTCGGCAGCAACTTGCGGATGATTTCTGGCGGCAAACTATTTATCCTTTGGCGCCCCAAGATGCGGCATTGCTAACAACGCATTACGCCAACCCGACAACATTATTAGCCAGTATTAAAGGTGTAGGGCAGCGGGTGGCCGTATACCCTGAAACGCAACCACTTGCGTTCTATCTTGAACAAGCGAGTGCGGTTAAAGAGGATTTAACCCGGCAATTCGAAACCTTTACCGGTAGGCTATCTGAGGCAGTATCTCAACCCTTGTTTAAAAGATCTTTCCAACGGGCATTTTCAACGCACTGCCACGCTATTTCGCAATGGTTAAATGAAGGTGGTTTAACTTTTCCAGTAAATGCACTTAATTTTATGTCATACCCAGGTGTGCTTGAGGGGTTAAATGGTCAAAAATTCAGAGCCACCAAGACCCATACTGGATTAGAACGGAAGACCGAGTATTTAGTGTCTACAGGAATTAATTTTTGCCTTATTGAAAAGCTTTTAGAGATAAGCCACGGTGCGAGTATTGCTCTACGTGGTTTGTTAATAGATTATATTCGGGATAAGGAAGACGGAGTTCTTGAAGGTGCTCAATCGGCTTCCTTTGACTGTTTAATTAGCCGCTTGGCTGATCTAATGGTCAATGAGGATGGGGCAATCCTTAAAAAGGCCTTGCAGTCCAGGTATCAAGTCGCACTTATTGATGAGTTCCAGGATACCGACCAGCAACAGTGGAATATTTTTTCACAATTATGCGCTCAAAAAAAACAATTTTTATATTTAATAGGTGACCCGAAACAAGCTATTTATAAATTTAGAGGGGCCGATGTTTTTTCCTATTTTAGTGCTGCAAAATTAGCTCACCATCGTTATACTTTAACCGATAATTGGCGTTCGAGTCCTCAGATGGTCGGTGCTGTGAATACACTTTTTGAAAGCCTAGAGAATGTTTTCTTACTCGAGGGGTTAAGCTATCAATCGTGTGATGCTGCTTTGAGTGAGGAAGATAATTGTTTTAAATTAGCCCATGAGTTATTACCGGGTATGGTGATGTGGCAATTGACTCCTGATGAAGGCAATAACAGTGGTTTTTTGAAGTCCACCCAGGCGCAACAGCAAATTTCCATTGCGGTCGTTAATGAAATAATTAGTCTATTGACGCCCGGGAGTACATATAGGCGCGTGGTTAATGGTCAGTCGGCAATATTGACTCCCAAGGATATCGCGATCTTAGTTCGGACTAATTCACAGGCTATTGACTATCAGAATTCGTTGCGTGAGGCAGGTATTCCGAGCGTGTTGAATAGTGCTAAATCGGTTTTTGAGACCGATGAAGCAAATGATTTTTACGTCTTGTTACACGCCATATCACAGCCGAACAACACGGCTTTATTGAAACAATTTTTAACAGTAGCGTGGTTGAATGTGAATGCGTCAGAACTGCTTTCAATTGTAGAAGATGATTCGCTTATGGGGTTTTGGATTTCGCGGTTATCAGAATATTATCAGCTCTGGGAAAGGCGCGGGCTATTAGCGATGGTCTATAAACTGCTAGTACAGGAAAAGATTGCGGGTAAACTCTCGAAACGGCCCGCTTTTGAAAGGAAAATGAGTAATATTATTCAGTTGGCTGAATTAGTTCAGGAGGCAGAAATACAGGCGAGTTTAAATATAAACGGAACACTCGGCTGGCTACAACAATCGATTAATAACCCACAGTATTCAGAACAGGAATTGTTGCGTTTAGAAAACGATGAGCCTGCCATTAATATACTGACCGTACACCGTGCTAAGGGGCTGGAGTTTTCTGTGGTTTTTTGTCCGGTATTGTGGCAGCAAGATCAACATGTACAGAAAGAAAATTCAGTCATTCAGTGCCATGAAGATGATCTCATGGTTGCTGACTTAGGGTCTGAGAAATTTGACCAACGCAAACAGTTAGCTCTCGAAGAATCTTTTGCAGAAGATATTCGGTTAAGCTACGTTGCCATGACTCGGGCAAAGTTGCGTTGTTATATTGCATGGGCCAATGTGCGCACAAAAGACAGTAGCAATCATTCAGCATTGTCGCGGCTGTTATTTAACCCTTCGGTAAATAAGTCAGAGTTGAGTGATGATTTTAGTCGACAACAAATGGATTTACGGGCATTAGTGGGTCGTCATCAGGGCTTTTTTGAATACCATTCTTTACCTCCGGATCAAGCGATTAGGCATCTGCGGGCAGTTAAGAAACTGACGCGATTAAAAGCACCTGAGCAATGTTCCCGTAATCTTAAAACAATATGGCAGATAAATAGTTATACGGGTTTGTCCGCGTTGAGTTTGGGTGCGGCTAATGAAAGACCCTATGATAATGCTGAAGAGATCAGCACAAAGAGTTTAGTGGCGTCGAGTTCTGACCCATTGCCACGAGGTAGGCGAATGGGAAACCTAGTTCATGAATTGTTAGAAAAGAATGCTTTTGCTGAACTTGCTAAGTATTCTGAAAGCGTCACTAAGATTGAGCAGGCCTGTCTTCGTTTTGGCTTATCGCTCGACGACCCCCAGTTAATGTTAACGTTGTTGCGGCAGGTGGTTAGGACGCCTTTAGACCAACAAGATGATGGTTTTAATCTCGCACAAATAGATGATAAGCACTGTATTAAGGAAATGCCTTTTTATTTGTCGCACGGGTCAATTAATACGGAACAGATTAATGCTGTTTTGGGGGATGAGGTGATTTATAGGTCTTTAAGCGCCAAAAAGTTAGCGGGGTTTTTGACGGGCTTTATTGATTTGGTCTGCGTTTATCAGGGTAAATATTATTTGATGGATTATAAAAGTAATTATTTAGAGGATTATAGTTCGGCCAGTATGATTCAAGCGATGCGCGCACATAATTATGGCTTACAAGGCTGGCTTTATAGTGTGGTGTTAACTAATTTCTTGCAAGAAACGATTGGTGACTATAGTTTTGATCGTCATTTTGGTGGTGTGCTTTATTTGTTTGTTCGAGGCATGGAGTCTGATAAGCCGTGTAGTGGTGTTTTTTCTTTTTTACCCAATGCTGAAAAACTAGAGCAGCTATCCCGGTTGTTTTCTGATGCATAAAGGGGTGGATAAGCCTTCTGCTAGTCCTATGGATTGGGCGTTGAAACATTTTTTGCTATCAAAGTCTGGATTACAGGGAAGAGATCAGGTTGTTTTTGAATCTGTGCTAATGGAGCTTCAACAAGCCATTAATCGCGGAGATAGTTGTATCACCTTGAGTACGAGTGATCAGGCGGTGTTACAGTCATGCCTTTGGCTTAGTGGCGAGCAAAAGGGGCCACTCATTGTTGAGGGGAATAAACTTTATATTTATCGTTACTGGCACTATGAAAAGAGTCTTACCGACAAAATCAGAAGCTATACCGCCTATAAACGCGATAGGGTGTTTTTATCAGCGCTTCTAAATCGTTACTTTCCTACTGACAATAAAGAGGTTGTGAAACAACGTGAGTTGATTGGGCAGGTATTACAACAGTCTTTTAGTATTATTTCAGGTGGACCAGGAACCGGAAAAACCACATTAGTGGTTAAGTTGTTGGCGCTTGAATTGGAGTTGGCTGATCTGCCATTGAAGATTGCATTGGTTGCACCCACGGGGAAAGCCGCTATACGACTCCAGTATGCGATCAATGAACATAGAGAGGCTTTACCCTGTGATGAAAAAATCAAATCTGCGATACCCCAAGAAGTGATGACTATTCATCGATTGTTAGGGGTACGTTACGGTAGCTCTTTGTTTATTCATAATAAAGATAATCCACTTGATTATGATTTACTGATTATTGATGAATCATCTATGATTGACTTGGCCATGATGACTAAGTTGCTCACGGCTTTAAGCGCACCAACAAGAGTTGTTTTAGTGGGTGATAAAGATCAATTATCCTCAGTTGAGGCCGGTTCTGTATTAGCCGATCTTTCAGCGAGTTCAGCTATAAAAACCTATGAATTGTTGAAAACATATCGATTTAATACCCAAATTAAGGCATTGGCTCGGTTGATTAATCAACAGGAAGGGGGTGCCGCTTGGGCTTTTTTAACCGAACCAACGCATGAGGCTGTTAATCGCGTCCAAACGGATTATATGAATTTTATAATGGATAAATACCATCGTTTGTTTCGAGCCATCGACGAAAAAGAGACCGTGAGTCAGCTGTTTGAAAAATTAACTGATTTTGTCGTACTTTGCACTAATAGGCGTGGGCCTAAAGGTGTTGAAGCCATCAATCAAGGCGTGGAGTGGCGCTTAGGTGACGATAATATTATTCCACAAAAAGAAGAATGGTATTTAGGTCGTCCGGTTTTGGTTTATGAAAATGATGCTGTTTTAGGGGTTTTCAATGGTGATGTGGGTATTTGTTTATCTGATCCTGAACAAAATAATCAGCTGATGGTGTTTTTTGAGCAGTTTAATGGCACTATTAAAAAAATTATTCCATCACGCCTACCCAAGTGCCAGAGCGCCTTTGCTTTAACAGTTCACAAAAGTCAGGGGTCACAGTATAAAGAGGTCATGTTAATTATGCCTGATGAGCCTAATCCTATTTTAACTAAGGAAGTGATTTATACTGCGGTGACGAGAGCGCGGGATAATGTTTGGATAGTGGCGGATAAAGATATCTTTACGCAAGCGGTGAAGGTTAAAATTAGTCGACAAGGTGGTCTCAAGGAGAAATTATTAACCGACTAGGGGCGTAAATATTTATTTTCTCGGGTTTCTTTGAGTTTTGAGTCAGTAAGGTCTAGAATGGTAAACTGGATTAATGTTTAAATTTATTAAGAGGTATGACCCATGGCTGAAGAGCGTAAGCTTGAAGAGAAGATGTCTGAAGTAACTAAGATTTTGATTGCCTTTGTCCTTGTGATGATTACAGGCGGAGTTATCATTGCAACATCGGGTGTTTCGAAGGACCAACAAGCATCTAACGCGGTTTTAACGCACTACAGTAATATGTCTAGAATGGCCGGTATTCAGTGTCCTATAGCCATTCTTAAGCATACCGGTGAAAAGCCTTATGTTCGATTTGGTAATGCCGATTCTGATAAAGAAACTTATATTACGTTAACCTATAAGGGCGATGAGAAGTTCACTACGGCAAGTTGTACGATTGACCGCCTTGGAAAGGTGACCAAAGTAGTCGTTGATGGGAAAGATATGCTGTAAACC
>DUCI01000107.1 GCA_012959905.1 Methylococcaceae bacterium
TTTTATCGATCAACAAACCTGACTCTCAAAAAGCAAAACGAACAATCAAAACCTATGAGTCTGTTACCGATTTAGATGAACTCATGCCCCTTCGTTGATCGTTGTAAGAAGACCTATTAGGCGACCGATCTGCACCACCCGTCCTTTTAAAATGGCTTTTAGGGCGACGTTGCGGCTTTTTAATCTCAGGCAACCACTCTTTAGGAATTTTCTGAACGGGCACTTTTTGACCAATAAAGATCTCAATATCAGGCATAGAATAGGCATACTCTTCACAGATAAAACTAATCGCTTCACCCTCAGCGCCAAATCGTGCAGTACGACCTATGCGGTGGACATAATCTTCTGGGTCTTGTGGCAAATCATAATTAAAAATATGTGAAACATCAGGAATATGTAAACCACGCGCGGCAACATCGGTCGCAATTAACAAGGATAATTGATTATCTTGGAATTTTTTTAATAATTTTTCACGTTTATCCTGTGCCACATCACCACTTAAAACCGCTGAATTAAAATCATTAACTTTTAAGTAATCGTATAACTTTTCTGCACAGCGCTTAGTATTAACAAAAATAATTGCTCGTTTAGGCTGACGGGAACGCAGCGCACCGATGAGTAAGGTTATCTTCTGCTCATTAGACGGACAATAAGCACTTTGCTTAATGGCCTTGGAGGTTACTTGCTCCTCTTTAATCCGAATTAATTCAGGATTATTCATATGCTCATAGGCTAACTCAGTCACCTTATAAGATAACGTTGCAGAAAATAATAAATTGAGTCTAGCTTCGGGCGCCGGCATACGTCTTAATAAGAACCTAATATCCTTAATAAAACCCAAATCAAACATACGATCGGCCTCATCTAAAACTGAAACCTGAATATTATCTAACGTAAAAGCCTTTTGTTTGTAAAAATCAATTATCCGCCCGGGCGTCCCAATAATAATATCCACATTCGATCTAATTTTCTGTAATTGTGCTTTATAACTGGTACCACCATAAATCAACGCCAAATTTAAATTAAGATGTTTGGACAATAAAAGCGCATCTTTATGAATTTGTATTGCCAACTCACGTGTAGGCGCCAAAATTAAGGCTCTAGGATTCTTTACTTGCTCACTCTCATCATTAATTAAGTGCTGGAATGTCGCCAATAAGAAAGCCGCTGTTTTACCGGTGCCCGTTTGTGCCTGACCCGCAATATCTTTGCCTCGCAGCGAAAGCGGTAATGTTTTTTCCTGAATAGGAGAACAATGTGTGAACCCGGCATCACCAAGCCCTTTTAAGAGTAAACTCGATAACTCAAGGTTTTTAAATTCAGTTTCTGTTAAATGATTTTTTTTCATAACCTCTAAGAATAACGCATTTTGGCCTCTAACTTCTGTAATTTGTTAAAAATAAAAATAGATTAGCTTATATGGGACCCACAAATATTAATTCAAGGGGCTTCAAATACCCCTCTTTAAGTCGATTAATCGTTAATTTTATTGACAAGGCGCCTCCATACAACTAGCATTTGTTAATATTTTAACTATGGAGAATACTATGAGCAACGCTGTCATTCATGTAACAGACAGTGAGTTTAGCAAAATTGTTTTGCAGTCTGAGTCCCCGATCTTAGTTGATTATTGGGCTGAATGGTGTGGACCGTGTAAACAAATTGCTCCCATTCTTGACGAAATTGCCGAAGAATATGCTGATCGCATCACCGTGGCAAAAATCAATATTGATGATAACCCACAAACCCCTCAAAATTACGGTGTGCGCGGTATACCGACACTAATGCTTTTTAAAAACGGTGAAATAGAAGCCACTAAAGTAGGGGCCCTAACGAAAGGTCAACTTGCAGACTTCCTAGATACAAATCTATAACCTATATTTTTTA
>DUCI01000108.1 GCA_012959905.1 Methylococcaceae bacterium
TTGTGAGCCGCTAGCTTTGGCTAGGGCGGTAATCATTTTTAGACGATGGTCCGCTGGCGTTGTGATACTGGGGTCATGAGCCAGAATTTGGAAAGCAAGCGCCTGAAGAGCATCACCGGTTAAAATGGCGGTGGCCTCATCGTAAGCAATATGACAGGTTGGTTTGCCACGACGTAGATCATCATCATCCATGGCCGGTAAATCGTCATGAATTAAGGAATAAACGTGAATGAACTCAACCGCACAAGCTGGACCGTCTAGGGCCTCAGGAGGGATATTAAGCACTTGCCCTGCACAATAAGTCAATAACGGACGCATACGTTTGCCGCCATTTAGAACGGTATAGCGCATCGCTTCATGCAGTTTTTTAGGCAGAATATCTGCCGAAGGTAATCGGTGTTCTAAGGCATTCTCAGTACGAGACTGACATAGCTTGATATAGTCTTTTAGAGGATTGTTATTCATCGTCAAATTTTTCTAATTGTTCAGTGCCATTTTTTTCAAGTAGTATTTGTACTTTTTGTTCGGCTTCTTGCAATGCAGTTTGGCACGCGCGGGTAAGTTTAACGCCTTGTTCAAAAGATTTTAGTGATTCTTCAAGCGATAAATCACCTTTCTCCAGTTGTTCAACCAGTAGTTCCAATGCGGCCAATGTTTCTTCAAATTGGGTGATGTTTTTTCGGGCCATATTTAATATATTGAATTATTTTAATGTTACGATAGCCAAATCGTAGCTAAAGCGATCATTATATCTTAAAAATTAGGGAAGAAAGACAATATACAGATGAGTGATACATATAATTCAGCTGCAATTGAGGTGCTCAGTGGCCTTGATCCGGTTCGTAAACGCCCAGGAATGTATACCGATACGACGCGACCCAATCATTTAGTTCAAGAAGTGGTTGATAACAGTGTTGATGAGGCGCTCGCTGGGTTTGCTAGCGTTATTACTGTTCATATCGCTACTGATGGTGGCGTAGAAGTCACGGATAATGGCCGTGGCATGCCTGTTGATATGCACCCTGAGCACGGTATTTCAGGGGTCGAATTAATTCTGACACGGTTACATGCGGGCGCAAAGTTCTCTAATAAAAATTATCAGTTTTCCGGGGGCTTACACGGTGTCGGGGTATCGGTGGTTAATGCCTTGTCTTTGCGGTTAGAAGTTGAAACTAAGCGCGACGGTGGCGTTTATAAAATGGGTTTTGCTCATGGAGAGAAACAAACGGAGTTAGTTAAGATAGCTACCATCGGACGTAATATTACCGGCAGTGTGGTTCGGTTTTGGCCCGATGGACGTTATTTTGACAGTTGTAATATTTCCATTATTAAATTAAAGCATGTCTTACAAGCCAAAGCGGTTCTTTGTCCTGGTTTACAAATTACACTGACAGTTGAAGGGTCTCAGGAACAGTGGCAGTGGTGTTATCAGGATGGGTTAAAAGAATATTTGTTAGAGCAAATAGGCGATGCCGAATGTATTCCTGAGCCGCCATTTATGCAAGTACAAGTCGGTGAGCATGAAGCGGTTGAATGGGCGGTGACGTGGTTAAACGAGAGCCGTTCAGAAGGAACGGCGGAGAGTTATGTTAATTTAGTGCCGACACCTCTAGGCGGAACGCATGTTAATGGCCTTCGTGCGGGTCTAACCGAAGCGATTCGGGAGTTTTGTAATTTTCGTTCGTTATTGCCTCGGGGCGTAAAAATCGCACCGGAGGATGTTTGGGACCGATGTCATTTTATCTTGTCGGTGAAGTTAGAAGATCCTCAATTCTCCGGTCAAACCAAGGAACGATTGAGCTCGAGAGAGTGTGTGGTTTTTATTTCCGGTGTTGCCAAAGATACCTTTAGTCTTTGGTTGAATCAACACCCCAGTATTGGTGAACAGATTGCAGATATAATTATTGCCAGTGCACAAAAACGACTTAACTCCAGTAAAAAAGTGGTACGAAAGAAAATCACCTCAGGCCCGGCGTTGCCCGGTAAGTTAGCGGATTGTTCGGCACAGGATTTGACGCGGACGGAGTTATTTTTGGTGGAAGGGGATTCTGCGGGGGGATCAGCTAAGCAGGCACGGAACCGTGAATTTCAGGCCATTATGCCGTTACGCGGGAAGATATTAAATACTTGGGAAGTGGATTCAATGCAAGTCATGGCTTCGCAGGAGGTTCATGATATTGCTGTGGCATTGGGTGTGGACCCGGGCTCCGATGATTTGTCTAATTTACGGTATGGAAAAGTGTGTATTTTAGCCGATGCGGATTCTGACGGTAATCATATTGCTACTTTGATCTGTGCTCTATTTTACCAACATTTTAGGGCGGTCATGAATGCCGGTCATATCTTTGTGGCCATGCCGCCGCTATATCGAATTGATGTGGGTAAAGTGGTTTTTTATGCGTTAGATAATGCAGAGCGTCAGGGGGTCTTGGATCGTATAAAAATGGATAAATTAAAAGGCAAAATAAATATTCAGCGGTTTAAAGGGCTGGGTGAGATGAATCCATTGCAATTGCGGGAAACAACCATGAATCCTGATACCCGTCGGTTGGTTCAGTTAACGGTTGAGGAAGAGGGTGTGGCAACAGAAATGCTGGACTTATTATTAGCAAAAAAACGTTCTCAGGACCGGCGGCAATGGTTAGAGGAAAAAGGTAATATGGCCGATTTATAGCGGTTTTGTTTTAACTTTGGATGTTTTGAAATAATGGAAATTCAAGAAAATTTTGAGCGCTTACCTCTTCAGGAATTTACTGAGAAGGCCTATCTAGATTACACCATGTATGTCATTCTTGACCGGGCCTTACCCAACATTGCGGATGGCTTAAAACCGGTTCAGCGCCGGATCATTTATGCCATGAGTGAATTGGGCTTATCAGCCTTATCCAAACACAAAAAATCAGCGCGAACAGTGGGTGATGTTTTGGGGAAATATCATCCGCATGGGGATGCGGCTTGTTATGAAGCAATGGTTTTGATGGCACAGTCTTTTTCATACCGTTATCCATTGGTTGATGGGCAGGGTAATTGGGGCTCACCAGATGATCCTAAATCCTTTGCGGCTATGCGTTACACGGAGTCGCGCTTAACAGCCTATGCAAGAACACTCCTAAGTGAATTGGGTCAAGGGACTGTTGAGTGGACTGCTAATTTTGATGGCACATTACAGGAGCCATTGTTGTTGCCTAATCGACTCCCCAATATTTTGTTAAATGGTACCACCGGGATTGCGGTAGGTATGACTACGGATATTCCACCGCATAATCTGCGCGAAGTGGCGAGTGCTTGCATTTATTTGTTAAATAATCCTGAGGCGCCCTTAGAAGCGCTTTTTGATTATATTAAGGGTCCTGATTATCCGACCGAAGCAGAAATTATTACCCCGCAAGAAGATATTCGAAAGCTTTATGTGCACGGTAATGGTTCGATAAGAATGCGAGCTAAATATGAGCTTGAAGACGGGCATATTATTGTAACGGCTTTGCCGCATCAGGTGTCAGGTGCAAAGCTACTAGAGCAGATAGCGGCGCAGATGTTAGCGAAGAAATTACCCATGATTGAAGATCTCCGAGATGAATCTGATCATGAAACGCCCACGCGGTTATTGATTGTCCCTCGTTCTAGACGCGTCGATGTTGATGAGGTGATGTCGCATTTATTTGCAACCACTGATTTGGAAAAGACTTATCGGGTTAACTTGAATATGATCGGGCTTAATGGTCGTCCCCAAGTTAAAAATATTAAAGAAATTTTAACCGAATGGCTCACCTTTAGAACGGCAACAGTACGGCGACGATTACAAGTACGTCTCGATAAGGTTTTAGCTCGATTACATATTCTCGATGGTTTGTTGACGGCCTTTCTTAATATTGATGAAGTGATTAATATTATTCGTTATGAAGATGAGCCTAAACTGGTTTTGATGGCCCGGTTTAATTTATCTGAAATTCAGGCAGAGGCTATTTTAGATTTAAAATTGCGTCATTTAGCCAAATTAGAAGAAATTAAAATTAACGGTGAGCAAGAAGCGTTACAAGCTGAGCGGGACAGTCTAGAAAAGACCTTAGCCTCGAGCCGATTATTAAAGAAATTAATTAAACAGGAAATTGAGTCGGATGCTGAGGAATTTGGCGACGATAGACGTTCTCCGGTCATAGCGCGAGGAGCATCACAGGTTTTGGATACAGCCTTGTTGATAGCGAATGATCCGTTGACCATTGTGTTATCTCAGAAAGGTTGGATCCGAGCGGCTAAAGGGCATGAGATTGATCCACAGACCTTAAATTATCGAGCAGGAGATGGTTGTTTACATATCGCTTTAGGACGAACCACACAGCCGGTTTATATTTTAGATTCAGTCGGTCGTTGTTATATGACCACGACACATGATTTACCCTCTGCGCGCAGTCAGGGAGAACCGTTAACAGGACGGTTAAAGCCACCGGTTGGCTCATTGTTTTCGACGGTGTTAGCGGGCAACCCTGATGACTGGTACTTGTTGGCGAGCAGTGCAGGCTATGGCTTTAGAGTGCAATTAAAAGACCTGGCAACAAAGAATAAAGCAGGGAAGGTGGTCTTGGCTTTGCCTGAGGCCGCTAGTGTCTTAAAACCGGCTCGTATCTATCATGAGACTGATCAGGTTGTGGTAGTGACTCAGCAAGGGCGGTTATTGATTTTTTCTGTCGCTGAAGTGCCTATTTTGCTGCGGGGTAAAGGCAATAAATTAATACAGATCCCAACTCAGGATCTAGCGGCTAAGACGGATGCACTGTTGTGTGTTGGTATTGTCTCTGTTGAACAGGGGCAGAGTGTGAAAATTTTATCAGGTAAGCGGCATTTGCGTTTGAAGCGCAGTGATATTGAGCACTATAGTGGTGCTCGGGCGCGGCGAGGATTATTTTTACCGCAAGGTTTTAAACGGGTCGATGGATTAAGTGTAGACGCCTAGTTGGCTAGAGATTAAGGAGTAGTTTTTCAGGTGATTCTAAGTTGTTAATGATCGTTTTTAAAAACAATACCGCATCACGACCATCAATAAGACAATGGTTGTAAGTGAGTGCTAGGTTCATCATCGGACGAATAACAATTTCACCTTGTTCTACAACGGCTTTGTCTTGGATCACGTGCATGCCTAAAATGGCACTTTGAGGTGGGTTAAGTAGCGGTGTGGATAACTGGGAGCCAAAGGTTCCGCCATTGGTAATGGTAAAGGTACCCCCGACCAGATCGTCATAAGCCAGAGAGCCGTCGGTAGCTTGTTGTGCGAAGGTAGCGATTGCCTTTTCAATTTGTGCGAAATTGAGTTGATCGGTATCACGTAATACCGGAACGATTAATCCTCTAGGCGAAGAAATGGCCACGCCGACATCATAAAATCCATGGTAAATAATATCGTTTTTATCAACGCTGGCATTAATGATGGGGTGCTCTTTTAATGCTTCTGTAGCGGCTTTAATAAAAAAAGACATAAAACCTAGTTTTACCCCATATTGGGTATGAAAAGGCATTTTGTATTCGTTGCGAATGGCGATAACGCTAGCCATGTTAATTTCGTTAAAGGTGGTTAAAGAGGCGGACTGTTGCTGTGTTTGTAATAAACGTTCTGAGATTCTAGCGCGAAGCCTGCTCATAGCCACGCGTTTTTGAGGCCGTGTTTCTTCGTTGTGGGTCAATGCGCCATGGTTTTGTAACGCTTCTGCCTCAGGGGTGTTTGTTTTAGCATTATGCTCGTTTTGTGAGAGGTGATTTTGAATATCTTGCTTAGTAATATGGCCGTGTTTTCCCGAGCCTTTTATTGGGCTAACATCCAGTTGTTTTTCATGAACGATACGTCTGGTTGCGGGACTTAAGTCAGAATCTTTTGGGCGTTGGTTGGTTGGTTGGGTGACTGCTGCCGTGGGCGTTATGATCTCGAAAGTGGCTAGTACCTCGCCACTGGTGACGGTGGCTCCGTTGTCTTTGAACAGGTGAGTTAAGTGACCGGATTCGGGTGCGGGGACCTCCATAACGACTTTGTCTGTTTCTAGGTCAATTAAATTCTCGCCCTTAGCAATAGGATCGCCAATTTTTTTATGCCAATTAATCAGTGTCGCATCAGCAATTGATTCAGGTAGATTAGGAACTTTTATTTCAATAGTCATAAGCGTTGTAAATGGTTTTTGGCGCAGTTAAGCGCTTTGTTAATGACGGTAGCTTGTTGTTGGCAATGGTTGGCGTAATTCCCTGAGGCAGGTGCTGCTGAGGGCGGGCGGCCGACATAATTTACCGGGAATCTTCCGGAAACAATTTTTCTCAGGCGGTGTTTAACTTGGTTCCATGAACCTTGGTTACGGGGTTCTTCTTGGCACCAAATAAGTTCGGTTAAATTAGGGTATTGTTCGAGTTGTGCTGATAGAGCCTTGGCTGGGAATGGGTATAGTTGTTCAATACGAATAAGCAGTAGAGAAGGTAATTCAGTGTCTTGTTTAGCGCGGGCAAGATCATAATAGACTTTCCCAGAACATAAGATAAGGGTCTTAATTTGACTGCAGTGGTTAGAGCAAGGGTCAGCGATCAGCGGCAGGAAGGCGCCATCGGTGAGTTCTTTAAGTGTTGATGTAGCTTGTTTGTGACGGAGCAGGCTTTTAGGGCTCATAATGATCAAGGGCTTTCTAACGAGGCGACGTTGTTGGCGGCGTAATAAATGAAAGATTTGTGCCGGTGTGGAGGGGACGCAAACTTGAATATTTTTTTCAGCGCAAAGTTGTAAAAAACGTTCCAATCGAGCTGAAGAATGTTCAGCACCTTGACCTTCAAAACCATGAGGCATTAACATGACAAGACCACTGAGACGACCCCATTTGCTTTCACCAGAAGTAATGAATTGATCAATAACCACTTGTGCGCCATTCGCAAAATCACCAAATTGTGCTTCCCAGATAACCAGTGTATTTGGTGCGGTGGTGCTGTAGCCATATTCAAACGCCAGAACGCCGGCTTCTGAGAGCAAAGAGTCATAAATTTCAAAGCGACCCTGATTCTTATTGATATGCTGTAGTGGGATATGGCGATGGCCATTGTTTTGATCGTGTAGGATCGCGTGACGGTGTGCAAAGGTGCCGCGTCCGACATCTTGTCCGGTCAAGCGAATATTTTCATTTTCCAGTACTAAGGTTGCGTAAGCCATATTTTCGGCAAAGCCCCAGTCAATGGGTAGGGTTCCGGTCATCATTTGACGATGGCGGGTCATAATTCTGCTCACAACAGGATGAATTTTAAACGCGGGGGGTAGTTTTAATAGTTGCTGATGACAGTTTTTAAGCGTGGTTAGCGGAACCTGTGTTTCACAGTCAGTATCCCAAGGGCTGTTGAAATATTTATCCCATTGGTTAGCGAATCTATAGGTGCTATCACTTAAGCGTGGTTTTGAAATGGCTTTGTTATTTTTGAGTGCTGTTTCATAGTCGTGTTCTATCTGGGTAGCTTGGTCAGCGCTAATGATGTTTTGTTGTATTAATTGTTCGGTAAATAGTTTAAGTGTTGTGGGGTGTTGTCGAATAGTTTGATACATTAAAGGTTGGGTCACGGCGGGTTCATCGGCCTCATTGTGGCCGTGGCGACGGTAACAGATGAGGTCAATAATGACATCTTTTTGAAAATGCATGCGAAAATCAAGTGCCAGCTGAGTGACTTTAATGACGGCAATGGGATCATCTGCATTCACATGAAAAATAGGTGCTTGGATGATTTTGGCAATATCGGTGCAATAGAGTGTGGACCGTGCATCCAGCGGGTGACTGGTAGTAAAGCCGATTTGATTGTTGATAACAATATGAATGGTGCCGCAAATTGTGTAAGCCCGTGTGGCAGACATATTTAGCGTTTCCATGACAATCCCTTGTCCAGCAAAGGCTGCATCACCGTGAATGACAACCGGTAAGACCTGGGTTCGTTCGTTTTTTTTATAACGGTCTTGACGGGCACGGGTAGAACCCATGATAACCGGGCTGATTATTTCTAAATGGGATGGATTAAATGCTAAGGCTAAATGCACGGGTCCAGTAGGCGTGGCAATATTTGAAGAAAAACCTTGATGATACTTAACATCGCCGGCGTTGTTGCTTGTTAAATGACTAGGGAGATTCTCGAATTCTTCAAATAAGAGGCTTGGGCTTTTCCCCAGAATGTTGATGAGTACATTGAGGCGGCCGCGATGAGCCATGCCGAGAACAATTTCGTTGACTTTTTGGCGGCTTGATTGATGAACGAGTTCATCCAGTAGCGCAATTAAGCTTTCACCGCCTTCGAGAGAAAATCTTTTTTGACCGATGTAGGTCCGGTGTAAATATTTTTCAATACCTTCAGCAGCCGTTAAGGTTTGTAGCAGGGCTATTTTTCTTTCGGGGTCAATATGATGGGTGTTGTGTTCAAGGTGTGTTTTGACCCAAGATGAGACTTTAGGGTCAACAATATGCAAATACTCTGCACTAATACTTTGACAGTACACGGTCTTTAATTGAGTCAGAATAGTGGCTAAAGTCAGTCGATTTTTATCGGCAAGAAGGTCGGATGAGAAATAACAGGACAGATCCGATTGATCCAGATCATAAGTGTCAAGATGAAAGCCAGCGTCAGCGTCAGGGGGAGGCTGCAGTGGGTTCGTAGTAGCAATTCTATGGCCGTGTTTTCTATAATAATGTGTTAATTTATCAACGCCCGCTTGCTTGTGGCTATTTGCGTTAGGGTGGGTTTTTTGTGCAGGGGTTCTTTGGTTCGGCGGCAGTGTGCTGAGGGTGTTGAAATAGTCTAAAATGGGACGGTGGGCCGTGTCGGTATGATTAAAACCTTTGATGGCTTTAAAGACTTGTTGCCAGGTTTGTGGGATAGATTCTGGATGATCCAGATATTGTTCGTAAAGGGTTTCAATATAGGTGGCGTTGCCCCCATTGAGTGCTGAAGTGGAGTGAAATTTTTTTAGCCAATTGGTCATGGTAACCTTTAGGAGTGAAAGTTAAGATAGCCACCCATTTCTTACTTTAAAATGATACATTAATCTGTATACACTTTAATTAAGAGTATACGTTTTTTGAAGCAGTACAAATATAAAATTTGCGCATAATTGAGGAAAGTATGGCAGACACTAAAAAGCCGGTAGTGATTAGAGTTAATGTAGCCAAAAATAACACCATGGCTGAGGTAATTTCTCCGCCTCGAATGGTAACCGAGTGGAATCATGGGCGAATTGCTTTCGCAGCGTGCTTACTGGTAGTTGTTGTTTATGGGTTTTTCACGGCTTCGGATACGGCTTTGGAGACGACTACGGGGGGCTCAAAAGGAGCGTCGATTATTACCCATCAATCGATTGGTTCTAAAGAGATTGCACAAAAAGTACAGCAACCGGTATTAAGGAATAAAGTTAAACCGCCGAGCAATGTCACCGTTCAGGGGTTGAAACCAAAAAAGAAAACGGAGGTCAATAAAGCCATGGCGCAGGGCGTTATTCGAGCACGATTAGCACAGGGCGTGGCAAATAGAGAACCTTTTGGACAGGTTGAAACGCCAGTGCAGGTCAATAAAGAATTTGCGGTGGGCGTGTTCTTTTTTACGGAGTTAAACGGAATGAAAGGGCAGAGCGTCTCGCATGTCTGGAAACATCGAGGTAAGGTTATTTTTGAAAAGAAGAAGATCATTCGGGGCAATCGGTGGCGAACTTATACCAGTAAATTGCTAACAGCTTATTCGGTAGGGCCGTGGTCCGTTGAGTTGGTCAATGAAGCAGGGGTTTTATTGCATGTTGTTGAATTTGATGTGGTGCTTCAGTAATTTTATGGGTTAGTTGGGTTCTTGATTGAGGAGTTAAAGCATGTCTGGTTTAGAAAGTCTTTTAGATAGAAATGCATTATGGGCGAAGCATAAAGTAGAAGAAAATCCATCGTTTTTTAGTCAATTAGCGCAGCAGCAAACACCTAAGTATCTTTGGATTGGTTGTTCTGATAGCCGAGTATCAGCTGATCAGATTATTGATTTACCCCCGGGTGAGGTTTTTGTGCACCGAAATATTGCAAATATTGTAGTGCATTCTGATATGAATTGCCTCTCGGTCATGCAGTATGCCGTTGAGGTTCTTGAGGTGGAACATATCATTGTTTGCGGTCATTATGGTTGTGGGGGTGTTAAGGCTGTCATAGAGGGCGGTGATCATGGCATGATTGATAATTGGCTGGGTCATATTAAAGATGTGCAGCGGTTGTATTCCGAACAATTGAGTCAGTTAGAGGGTGATGAGCATTTTGATAAGTTATGTGAATTAAATGTACAAGAACAAGTGCGAAGTGTTTGTAATACCACGGTGGTGCAGAATGCTTGGAAGAAAAGGAAGAACCTTACTGTCCATGGGTGGGTTTATGGTCTCAGTGACGGTATTTTAAAAGAGCTTTGTATTTGTCATCGTGGATAATCTATTTTTGATTGTTTTTATAAAAAAAGCATGCTAAATGTGTTGTAGATGATTAGTTTTTTTATTGCCTAGTTTCAGAAACAAATGAGGTTATTACTTTAGAGGGTCTTGCCATAGTTATTTCAAAATAGAAAAGGTTTTAAATAGGACAGTGCGCTAACTTATGAATACTATAAAATGATCCTTATTAATGCATTTAATGGTCAGAAA
This sequence comes from Methylococcaceae bacterium, assembly GCA_012959905.1. GTDB lineage: Bacteria > Pseudomonadota > Gammaproteobacteria > Methylococcales > Methylomonadaceae > OPU3-GD-OMZ. Next base: position 10,646 of record DUCI01000108.1, read on the forward strand.
AGTGGTAAAAAATAGTCGGTGTTTTTATCCGGAGGGTTTAGTCGTAGCGCTCATAAATTTTTCACGTTGAGATCAGGAAAAGCTTAATAAAACACCTTGTCTGTCAAAAGCTAAAAATTTTGAAAAGGCACTGCTATCATGAGTCGCTTGAACCATCATTTTGAGCGCTTTCTCCACCGATTCAGACGATGTGGGCAGACCATTTTGTCCAGATAAGCAGGCAACTAAAACAATGCTCCAATCTTGATTTATTTGTTCTGACTCGGTCACTAAATCAGTAAAATCAGTCAATTCCTCTAGGTCTTTGTCGACACACATAAGGGGTGTTAGTTC
>DUCI01000109.1 GCA_012959905.1 Methylococcaceae bacterium
CATGAAGAGTCTCTGGGTTTTTTAGAGATGATTTCTCGCGAAAAACATCATGAAGACACCTTTCACCGCTATGTGTCCATTCGAGAAGTTATTAATCCCAAAACTGTAATACAAGCCGATACTGACTTTGTTGCGCGTGTTAGCAATGTGGTTCAAGACGAATCTGAAACCAGCTTCCCTGATTTTTCGGAAGCGGATGTAACCGCTATTTAATACCCTTTAACCCTTGATCCTTATGGCGATAAACTAACCATTAAAAACAAAGCTAAATTGTGAGGATCAAAAAAAAACTTAATTACCCTCCAAGTAGGTCGGGTAATTAAGTGAATTTTTAAAAAATTTATAAACAGAACTATGCCATTTGTTGGCGAATATCTTTACGAAGAAAACCCTTTAAACCACGCCCCAATTCCAGTGTTAATTTGGCAATAGCCTCTTCTTTGTGTAAAAATATTTTTGACTCATATTTAGTTTGAAAGAAAACAACATTCTTACGATATGTGGCCAGAGCCTTCTGTACCGTGTTGCATAAATAACATTCGGCTCCTACCGGTAAGGTTGCATCTAAATCACGTAGCATTCGTGGTGTAATTTTATTCATAAAACCTCCATCATTAACTCGTCAAACCGTTCCCAATAAGCGGACCCGTTTTCGGGGCATTTTGGTCACGGTTATGATGTTCGAAAGGGCGTATCCCGTATCGGAAAATCAAAAGCCAGAATACACCCTTTCTTGTGCAGGGTCGTAATAGCCAAAATAAAACCCGCCTAAAGAAGGGGAAGCAAACGGGTTAGTCTGTCTCGTGCACATGTTCTCTTAGAAAAGAAATATTTATAACAGTTCATTTTCAATTGAAATAAATTTATTTGCGGTCGGTGTAAAAAAAGAGCGTAAGGCCCAAAAATATCAAAGCAACGGCAATTAAATTAGTTAACTCTTTCACACCCACGAAAGGAATAAAATAATAACCTGAGGCAAGTGCCGCCAATACGCTAGCAACGGTTGAAAAAGCATAAAGATTCCCTGCCTCAGTTGCCACGTTAGTCAGAGATTGGACGCGCAACTTCAGTACATAAGGCGTTACACAGCCCAAACAACTTAGGGGAAGGGTAAATAAACATAGTGATGCAAACACAACCCCAAACCTATAGCCAAAATCACGAGCAACTATAGAAAGCGGTTCTGCGATATAAGGCAGTATAAATAACCACACAGCTGTAACTAAAATAAGCGTAGCAAGAACACGGTAAGAAGGTTTTTTATCCGCCAATCTACCGCCTAAAAAATAGCCTAAGGCCAACGCAATCAAGGTCACAGTTAATAAAGCTGTCCACAAAAATAGGTTAACGCCAAAATAAGGGCCGATCATACGGGTGCCAAGAATTTCAATAGCCAAGATACTGGCGCCACTGATAAAAACAGTACCATAGTGGATGAATGAATCTTTCATGGGCATTCGACAAAATATATAATCATGCTTTTTTTACAATCATTGTGCACGTGAAACACCTTCCGGTATTTTTTTAGAAAAAAAATCACCATAATAGTGAGGGTTCTATAGTCTTATTCTTGGCGCTTCGGGTCTTAAAATTAATTTCATCGGCCCATAAATCAGAGGGGTTGTGATTATCAGTCAGTACCATTCCATGGGGCTTTCCGGTAAATAGATTCTGATAGGCCTTGAATACCACATCTCGGTAGAGTGCGTTCTCAATGCGGTTCTGCTCAAAAGAGCGTTGCAATTTATCGGCAATATCTAAATCCGATGCAAACATAATGATATTTTGAACCGCCTCTTTGTTCTTTGAGGTGGGTAGCGCGATAACATGGGGAAAGACCTGCTCCAGAGTATTTAAAACTGAATGAATCAATAACGAATCCCAGCCATCAGCAATGATATTAATTCCCAGCACACCGTTGTTGTTAAGCCGCCGACTAGCCAGCTCAAAGACTTCTTGAGTAAGTAGGTGGAAAGGTACTCCAGAACCTCCGAAGGCATCAAATGCGATGATATCAAAGGTGTTATTTGTCTCATGAAGAAACTGCCGGCCATCAACAGCATAGGCTCTTGATCTTGGAATCATTAATTCAAAATGTTTATACGCCATGTCGATAATCACCGGGTTAATTTCCACCGCACTCATTTTCCAGTGGGCATCTACAAAAGGTTTAATCGTAGTGCCCGCACCTAGGCCGATAACTAATCCTTCTCCGGGTGTCTCAAAAATATCTTTTGCTGACTGCAATAAAGCAGGGTAAACAAAAGTAGACGAATTTAAAGATTTATTGATGCCTGAATGAATCTCACCTTGAATGATTAAGAACTTACCCCAATCTAAGTCAATAACACGAATTTCACCGTATGGGCTATCCTGAATATCCAGTAACCTTGGATCTTGCGTAGGCACCTTGAAAACAATTAAACCCAGTGCCAACAATAAAAGGGGGGTGTTAATGAGCAGCGGCAATCCTCGTACATGACCACTATATATAAAAGCCGCTAACAGGCTCATTGACCCCAACACCAAGACAACGGACATGGCGACATTAAAGGTGCCAAAAATGGGAATAAAAAAGAACCCTGTCAATACCGCAGCAAATATACTGGCCACCGTTGAGGTGGCATACAAACGGCCAGCAATATGGCCAATAGTTGAAAGACTTTCAATACACAAGCGAAGTAAAAATGGCGTCACCATCCCCAGTAAAGTTAACGGCAAGGAAAATAAAAACACCGCACTGAGCAACAGATCCCATTTGAGACCTAAAAAGAAAAATGCGTCAACGATGTCTTTCTTAATAAACGGAATGATTAAAGTCCATAGCGCACTTAACCAGATAATAACCACTAATATCTTGTGCTTGTGATAGCGATCTGCCAAGCGGCCACCGAACCAATACCCTAAGCTTAAAGAGAGCAGCGTAACGGCAATGAGAGCGGCCCACAAATTGATACTGGCACCAAAAGCGGGACCTAATAGCCTGGTTCCCAATATTTCCAGTGATAATACGCAGTAGCCTTCTAAAAAAATAAGTAATCCCGCTAAAAACAGGTGATTTCGAATCATATTTATGTATTTCTAGACAGTGATAAAAAAAGATGACTGGGAAAACTTATAGACCGGCATACATTAAAAGAGAGACGCATAGGCATTCTACGAATGGCCCCTACTGAGGCACTTGAGGTATTACGCAAAAGGTCAAACCAGAAGTCAGGGGTAAGAGAATGGGGCATTTTACCGTAAGTTGAGCTAGTGCAGCAAAATTATCACTAAACGACGCCTAACGGACCCTGTCATTAGCGCCTTTATTTCACCTCGTTTAACCCTTATGCAACGGGTTTACATCGATGATAAAGAAAGCGCTCAGGCACATGGACGATGCTCGTTGATGACCACCCGTTATCTTCAGGGTTTACTCATAATTGCTTGACCTAAAATATGTTCTAATTTTTGCTATGGCTTTTTTTAATCCATTGATTAGCACAGTAAGGAAAAATACATGATCCGTTTAATTGTTGTTTTAGGGTTACTGGGTGGTGGTGTGTTTTTTGTTTTGAATCAAGAAAACAAACCCACAGTGAATCAGCAAAAAATTATTACTTATGCCCCTGTGCCCGCTACATCGCTGGGTCACGATGACCCCAGCGTCTCACAAGACCCTGAAACGATAATATCAGGAACAAACAATAGCCTCATTCAACTTGTTGTTGAAGATCTTCAAGACACTGCTGAGGCCGATGAAAGCTTGTTAAAACCCATCACTATAAAATCCCCACTAACCGCTTTGACCAATAGTGATAACACCGTTCGAGCAACACTGACACGGTTACTCCCTAATTTAAAAGACTCTAATTTTTTAAAAAAAGAGCAGGTATTGATGCGTTTTATAACGCTGATTAATGATATTGCTCAAGGTGATATTCTCTTTAAACACCGACAATATTTAAAACCAGTACGTTCATTCCCGGTGGTTACCGTAGGTGAATCATTAGTTCTCGACCCACAGGGCTATCATCGTTTTGATGGGATCGTAAGTACTTTTATGGCTGTTGATAGTAATGCAGCGGTGGCTTGGCTTAAAGCAAATAGTGCCCTGGTAGCTATAGCCTTTGCTCAATTTGGTCATTCCAAAGAATTCCCTCTACATCAAATGTTATTGCAAGCTATTGAGACGGTACTGGCCGCTCCCATTATCAGAGAAGATATCAAATTGATAACAAAAAACAGTCGTTACCAATTTGCCAATCTTGATTATGAAGCCTTGTCCGGTATTAAAAAACAAATGATACGTTTAGGCCCGGATAACACCCTTGCAATCCAAGAAAAATTAACAATAATTAAGGCGCAATTGATTAAGGTCACCCTTTAATCCGACTCGATACGCTTGCTTAATCTGCCCATGTAATGACAAATTCCAATTCCGAAAAAGAGCGCCAGCAAGTTTTTGTGCCTATCGAAGACATAGAATTAGTACATGATGAAATGATCGTCCCTTATCAACCCGGTGTTATTTGTGTGGAATGGTTACAATTACAAGTAGAACCCATTGATCTGGCCAGTTAAGAACCTGCTAGCCATCATGGAACACGATGATTCTTGTATTGCAAAACTTTTGATCAGGTCAAAACAATACGGTAATTACCACACCTTAATTAACTGCATTGTTTACAATTAGCCCTTATTACCAAAGACTTCCTCTGCCAAAAACTTTATTTATGAAGGATATAGGGACTATTGTTTTAGAAACACTGATCAGAAGTCTGTAATGGGGCGACTTGAATAGCGATGATAAACATAATCAAAATGACCTGCCTGATGTTGTTACTCCTCACAGGACCTGCTGTTTATGGGGCCAGTTGTTTTAAAAAACCCCATGATGTGGCAGATTGTAAGCATAAGGCCGCGCAAGGACTTAGCCGTGCACAAAATATCTTAGGCTTTGTCTATACCAAAGGCCGAGGTGTTCCTCAAGATTTCCAAAAAGCAGCGCACTGGTACCGAAAATCGGCCCGACAAGGCTTTGCCTTGGGGCAAGTTAATTTAGGTTGGCTGTATGCGACAGGAAAGGGCGTTGAGCAGAATTATACCGACGCTGCAAAATGGTATGAAAAGGCCGCTTTACAAGGTGACTCCAATGCAGCGCTGCAATTAGGGTTACTGAATCAAGACGGCTATGGTGTACCCTTAGACCTCACTTTAGCGACTATGTGGTTTAGCATCGCCGCTGAACAAGGCTCTACTACGGCCCCAAAATACCAAGCGATGATTGCCCATAAGATGCGTTCGAAAGCTATTGAAGATGCTCGTGCGTTAACGAGGCAATGGCTGAGAGATTTTGTTATCACCGCTTTTTCAAGTGCACCCCAAAACCATTGTAACGCTCAGAACTGTACTCAGGATGCTGATTTATGGTTTGTCATAGGGAAACAATATAGTGATGCGCAATCGTCTTGGAAACAGAATTATAAGCGTGCATTACAGTCTTTTCAGCGTGCGGCTAGAAAAGGGAACATTAAGGCACTGGTTTCCATTGGGTCTATTTATGATCGAGGCCTCGGTGTTGCTCAAAATTATCAAGAAGCCGCCCTATGGTATAGACACGCTGCAGAGCAAGGCAGTGCTAATGGGCAATTTAATTTAGCCCATATGTATGCCCGCGGCGAAGGTGTGATACAAAACTATAGCGAAGCGGCTCAATGGTATAGTCAAGCTGCAGAACAGGGCTTCTCTTCTGCACAATATCAATTAAGCAAACTGTATGACGAAGGTCAAGGCGTAGAAAAAAAACCCTTGTTAGCCCAACAATGGTTGAGCCGTGCTGAAAACTCTCAGAACGCTATAGAAAATAGCCGCGGTGATTTTTCCCGCGCTCAAATCTCAAAACAAGGCCCTTGGAACCTTTATACCCAAACCTGCTCGAGTGGTTTTACCGCGTGTCAGTTAACAGCAGAACAGGGTAACGCCTGGGCACAAAATAAATTAGGGTTATTTTATAAAGAAGGCAAAGAAGTCACTCAAAACTATAAAGAAGCGGTTAAGTGGTTTAAAAAATCTGCAGACCAAGGGTCAGGGCGTGGCTTTTATAATTTAAGCACGATGTATTTAAACGGTTATGGCGTTCTTAAAGATATTGATCAATCAGAAAAATTATTAGCTGCGGCTAAAAAAAACTGGGGCCGCTATAAATTAGCCCCATCAAAAAATGCGCAAAGCTCAATCATGGCCCCTGTTTCAATAGAAAATCAGCCACGGCTTAAATAGAAGTGTTGTCCAACCCGCAATCGCTATAGCGGGCCCAAAAGGTATAGTGGTTTGTAAGTTAGAGCCCTTAATAAGCATGGGTAATGCAAAAATTAACCCAATAAGACTGGCTAAGGTAATCGTCGTGAAAAGGGTTTCCCAGCCGCTTATCGCCCCGAATACCGCTAGTAATTTAAAGTCTCCATGTCCTATCGCATCGATTTTACGCCAAATTTTATAGCCTTGAGCCACCCCCCAAAGGCTTAAATAACCCATCGCTGCGCCTGTTATAGACGCACTCGGTGACAGAGGAAAGCCTATCGCCGAACAAAGGAGAATTAACCATAATAAAGGTAAGACTAGCGCATCAGGAATAATTTTATGGTCATAATCAATAAACCCAATGGCAATTAAATGAAAGGTGATAATCAAGACCAGTACACTCTCAGCAGTCACACCTAATTGCATAACAACCACTGCGGATGCTAGGGCTGTTAGTGCCTCAACTAGAGGATAACGTGCTGTAATCGCACCCTTACAGTGACTACATTGACGCCCTAAAAGTAACCATGAAATAATCGGTATGTTTTCATACGCTCTGATTTTATGTTGGCAGTCAGGACAGTGTGATTGAGGCTTCATCAGTGACAAGGGTGTTTGAGTCCCCCTTGGCAGATCCAGAAAGTCACGCGCTTGTTCGTTCCATTGGACCTGTATCATCAAGGGTAATCGATAGATAACAACGTTTAGAAAGCTACCGATCAGGAGCCCTATGATGGCAAAAAGACTAACCGCCACGGCTGGCGTTAGGGTCACTAAAGGTTCTTGATAAAAAGGCAGTAGGGCGTTGATCATGGCATTCATTTTAGTCAGTAACCTTATTTATTCAAGTCACAGCAACGTGCTCTTTATGGATTTTATGATTAAAACAACACAACGAATCCGATCACAAATATTTTCTGCTCTGTTCCTACCATTGCGGCTACCCAAAAAAATACACGCGAGTGAATAAACCTAAAACACCCTCGTCTTTAACCCACTCTTAAAAATACTTAATGTTTAACATAAACTAAATAGGGCATATCACACACTTTTAAGATAAGACACTGGGGTGTTATGGTTTATTGCTATAGTGAGGTCTGTTGAGGCGTGTTCTATGCTCACCGATAATAGTGTGAAATGAGCCTGTTAACCCTTTATTCAAGAATTGTAGTTGTAAAAATGCTTAAATATTTTCAAAAGCCGACGCCATCGCAATTCATCTGGCTTTTTATCCTCGCACCGCTTTTGCTTACGGCGTGTCAATCAACCGGTAAAACGGCATCGCTTAACCCCTATCATGGCCATGGCAGTACCGCGTTGAAGGGTATTATTGTCACCGACTTTGCACCCGATGGAACCTTGTGGCGCTTATTCCCCACTAACAAGAATATATTTGTTGAACACTCAACCGATTTAGGCCATTCGTTTAGTCGGTCTTTTAAAGTTAACCCAGAACAACAAAAGATTAATATTTGGGCTGAAAATCCACCCATTATTAAAGTCAGTCGCAGTGGCCGCATCCATGTGCTCTACTATGCCGATGAGAATCAACGGGCAACCACTTATTTCAGTTATTCCGATGATCAGGGACGAACGTTTAGCACACCCATTTTAGTGAGTGATGAAGCAACAACGGCGATGCACTACATGGATCAAATGCTGGTGGATTCAACCGGAAAAGTTTACTTTTTCTGGCACGATACCCGCCACGGCCGCCATGATCCCAAACTAGGCTCCGGTGTTGTTTCTTTGTACTATACGACCTTTGACAGTCTTAACGGCCGTTTAGAGAATCAAAAAATAACCGGTGGAATCTGCTCCTGTTGTCGTACGGCAACGGCACTCGCACCCAACGACAAGCCGGTCATTCTGGCCCGAATGGTCTTAGAAACAGGTATTCGTGATCATGCGTTAATACGATTGCTGGATAATAATCAATGGTCAAAACCGATCCAAGCGATTACCGATGATTGGCGTGTGGATGCGTGTCCTGAGCATGGGCCGGCAATTTCGATTGATGATCAAGGCCGATCGCATTTGGTTTGGTTTACCTTAGGGGAACAACGCCAAGGTATTTTCTATGCCCACACGGATGATTACGGTCAACATGTGAGCCATCCGCCATTGGCTTTAGGTGATTCCAGTCAACTCCCGGGGCACCCCGATGTATTGGCTATCGGTAACCGTGTTTATCTGACCTGGCAACAATTTGATGGTCAACAAACCGATATCGTAGTTCAGCATTCCATTGATCGTGGTCACACTTGGTCTCACCCTAAAAACGTCCTGAGTGTCTCTGGACGCTCAGCGCATCCCAAATTACTTCGCAAAAATAAAAAGGCGTATCTGATTTGGTCAACTGAAGCAAAAGGGCTACAACTCATCAACATCACACATGACTAACACTATGACTATGTCCCGACTTACCCTTGTTATCTCAACGCTACTGTTGTTTTTTTCCGTCACCCTTTCTGCCAATGAAGCTAATACCACGAATGCTTTAAAATTAGGGAGCTATCAAAACATAGTTGAACAACAGGCAGGACATCCACTGGTTGTCGTTTTTTGGTCTATTACCTGTGCCTCTTGTTTAAAAGAAATGGCAACCATTAAAGAAATACACCAAGAACAGCCCAATTTACCTATCGTCATGATCTCTATTGACGACATTTCCGAAGCGCCTTTAGTTCTGGCCACACTCAAAGATAAAGGTCTGAGCGATCTTGAATCATGGGTTTTTGCAGAATCTAATACACAACGCTTACGCTACGAAATTGATTCAACATGGTACGGCGAAATTCCACGGCTGTATTTTTTGGATGCAGATCATAATCGGCGTGGTATTAGCGGTAAAATCAGTAAAGCCGATTGGCTGGAATTATTAGCCGGTTAACGTTAATGACGCCGTCGATCTTTAACCATTAACCACCGGGAGTTTGATTGAAATTTTTTTAGGGTTTTTAAAAAAAATATGGCAAAATAACGACCACTGTTTTACCCCTGAGCACCCTTAAAATTCCTTTAATTGCCATGTCCCGCTTTGTTTTTTTAATCCTTTTTTTGCTTTTACCGCCTCAAATCGCTTTAGCCGCAGAACATCATCAACATTTAACCGGTCACAGCGAACACCTAGAAGCCCTGGATAAACTGATTATCAGTGCGCCACTTAATCAGTCCGTGGCACATACCGCTTTACCGGTAACGGTTTTAGCCGGGGATAATCTCAGACAAAAAATGGCGGGGACGATTGGTGAAACACTGGCCAATGAACCCGGAATCACCAGTCAATCATTTGGTCCAGGTGTGGGTCAACCGGTTATTCGTGGACAAAGTGGCTCACGCATTAGTGTGATGCAAAATGGCCTAGGCAGTCTTGATGTTTCTGCATTAAGTCCAGATCACGCCAACAGTACCGATGCTTTTTTTGCAGATCGCATTGAGATTTTAAGAGGTCCTTCTTCATTACTCTACGGCAGTAGTGCTATGGGGGGTGTTGTCAATATTATTGATAATAGGATTCCGATCTTAACACCGGACCGTCTCATTGCTGGGGCCGTAGAGCAACGCTATAACACGGTTAATGAAGGTAAAACCACAGCCTTTAAAGTCGATGCAAATCATTCTTTTCTAGCCGTTCATCTTGACGGTGTTTTTAATGAAAGTGTTGCCTTGCAAATTCCTGATTATGCTGTTGACCTGAGTCAAGCGGGGGGGAGCTATAATTCCCAGAACCGTCTTGCTAATACTCAAATGCGAAAACAAGTAGGTTCAGCAGGCTTTTCGATTAACGGTGAATCAGGATACATCGGTTTTTCAATTAATCATCAAACGAATAATTACGGTGTGCCGCCTGAAGAGACCGATGAAACCGTTCGAATTGATTCAAAACAAACCCGTTATGATTTGAAAGCTGAATGGTCTGAACCGACAAGCACTATAGAAAATATTCTTATGCGTTTGGCTTACAATGACTACCAACATATTGAACTTGAAAACAACCAACCCGGAACCACTTATAACCATGAAGGTTTTGTAGGGCGGTTGGAAATAGCCCAACCGGCTTGGTGGCTATTTGATCACGGAGTTTTAGGGCTACAAACGCGAAACAGCGAATTTTCAGCGCTGGGTGATGAAGCTATTGTGCCCAAATCATCCATTGATTCAATAGGATTTTTTACCGTTCAAGATTTACACAGTTCCTACGGTATCTATGAGTTTGGCCTGCGCGTTGAGCATCAATCCATTGACCCGGACAATCATGCCGCTACTGATCATACACCGGTGAGCGGCTCAGTCTCAGGCCTTTGGGATCTGGCCGATAGTTTATCACTGAGCCTGTCTTTTTCGCATTCTCAACGGGCTCCAGATATACAAGAACTATTCATCAACGGCTCACACCCGGCTACGCAAAGTTATGATGTTGGCAGCCAGGGTCTCACAGAAGAAACCGCCCGCAATATAGAACTGGGGTTCCACTATGAAACCGATCAATTAAAAGCCGACATTAATCTCTACCATAATTGGATACTCGATTATGTGGCTCGTATTCATTCCAATCAATATTATGACCTTGTATCCGAATCAATTAGTCAAAATTGCAACAGTGGCTCTTGCCATAAGGTT
>DUCI01000110.1:0-49521 GCA_012959905.1 Methylococcaceae bacterium
CACCATCCGCATCGCTTCTGATGTACTTACTGTCAACCCAGCATCTTTTAATATATTCGCTATTTGAATCTGTGAGGCTGTTGCCACCAATTGTACTTCATCCATTTCATCAGGAACCGCGCCATGCTTAAAACGCGCTTCAAAATCTGCCAACGCCTTTTCCGCCAATGATTGACTATGAAAACGCGCAATAATTTCCAATGCCAAATTCACTTTATAATCGCGCGGATTCGCACCCTGCTCACAGGCTTTTCGCCACTGCTCAACCTCGGTCATAGGGCGAAAACTCAGCAACAGAAAATAACGCCACATCAAGTCATCTGAGATCGACATAATCTTCCCAAACATGTCCGTTGGCGAATCGGCTATTCCAATATAATTATTAAGGGACTTAGACATCTTCTGGACACCGTCTAACCCTTCAAGAATAGGCATGGTCATAACCACTTGCGGCTTTTGACCATAAACTTGCTGAAGTTGCCGCCCCACTAACAAATTAAACTTCTGATCGGTACCGCCTAACTCAAGGTCTGCCTTCATAGCCACCGAATCATACCCTTGGATAAGCGGGTACAAAAATTCATGAATTGCAATAGGCTGTCCGTCTTTATATCGTTTGTTAAAATCATCCCGTTCTAACATCCGCGCTACGGTATGCTTAGCGGCTAGTTGAATTAACTGCGCTGTAGTCATCTTGTTTAACCACGCTGAGTTAAACATCACTTCGGTCTTTTCAGGATCAAGAATCTTAAAGATTTGCTCTTCATAGGTTCTTGCATTGGCTTGAATCTCTTCAGGGGTCAACGATTTACGGGTAATACTCTTACCGGTAGGGTCACCAATCATGCCGGTGAAATCACCAATCAAAAAAAGCACTTGATGGCCCGCATCTTGAAACTGCCTCAGCTTATTTATTAATACCGTATGCCCTAAATGTAAATCAGGCGCCGTAGGATCAAAGCCAGCTTTAATCCGAAGTGGGCGACCTTCTTTAAGTTTCTCTATAAACGCATCCTTAACCAATATTTCATCAGCACCTCGACTCAACTCTACTATTGACTGATCATCAAATATCATCGTTTTCTCACCACTCTCTCCATTAAGTTCATCACCCATAAACGCCCAGGAAAGACATGCATTCCACCAGTGGCCAGTAAAACAGGGAATTAATAATTATACAATTTAACAGGCCCTTGCTCTTGATTAATTCATTGTTCGTTGTTTTTATTAGGTTAATCCTCTAAAATTGCCCCTTTAATAATGTACGCTCTTGACTCAGTTGCTATGAAAATACTTAAGTTCAGCACACTCATTATAGGTATTAGTTTTATTAGCGGTATCAGCTGGGCGCTGATTGCTCCCGATAGTTCCCCCGAAACTACCCCAATAGCGCCGAACATCACCACCACAACCATCTCATTACCCGCGCCTATTGATAATGCTCTAGCGCAGCACGCCGCTAAGTCGCCAATGACACCTCAACAACCCAGCCTGAATGCGCGTCATTACACAGTAACAAGGGGGGAAAACCTTTCTTCTATATTCTCTAAGCTCAACTACAGCAGCAAGGATTTACATCACATTATTCACGCCAACCCCATTGGCAGCCAATTTGCCGCCATTTCGCCTGGGAAAACACTGACCTTCAAAAGCACATCAGACGGCACACTGGTAGAATTGCATTACCCCAAGAAGCCAACCCAGACGATTGTTGCCAAACGAATCAATGAGGCCTTTCACGTTGAGGCAATCAATGCAGTCGTTAACCGTGAAATAAGCTACATCCACACCAGCATCCAAACCTCTTTATTCATTGACGCTAAAAAAGCCGGCCTCTCTGATAAATTAATTATGGAATTAGCCCAAATATTTGCCTGGGATATCGATTTCGCCCTCAACCTGCGAAAAGGCGACCAATTTAGCCTGCTCTTTGAGAAACTACACATCAATGGCGTAGCCATTGGTTCGGGTAATATCCTCACGGCTGAATTCATCAATAAAGGCCAAAAATATCAAGCTGTACGCTATGAAGATAACAACGGGGCTGCTAGCTATTACCAACCTAACGGCAAAAGCCTCAAAAAGGCTTTTTTAAGAACGCCCATTGACTTTGCCCGAGTAAGTTCTCACTTTAACCTCAAAAGAAAACATCCCGTTTTAAATAGAATTCGTGCCCACAAAGGCGTTGACTATGCAGCAAGAACGGGCACCCGAATAAAATCGACTGGCCGTGGAAAAATAATCCACCGAGGACGTAAAGGCGGTTATGGACGAACCATTATCGTTCAACACGGTCAGAAATACACCACCCTATACGCCCACCTTTCAAAATATCAGCGCAATCAGAAAGTAGGCTCCCGTGTTAACCAAGGTGATACGATTGGCTATGTCGGAAAATCAGGTCTGGCAACAGGCCCACACTTACATTATGAATTCAGAATAAACGGCGTCCACAGAAACCCACTAACGGTTAAACTACCCAGCAGCAACCCGATAAACAAATCGAACATGGCTGATTTTAAATCACAAACAACGCCACTACTCGCACAACTACACCATGTAAAAAATAGCTCATTTGCAGAAAATACCTTCTAACCCCTAAATCACCTCACACCCGCTCATGCCCACTCCCTTGCCCGAATACTATATTGGCATCATGTCCGGCACGAGTCTTGATGGAATAGATATCGCCTTAGTGGAAATGACTAACGACCCGACGCTGGTTGACTTTCATTACAGCCCTTTTCCCCACGACATAAGATCACTACTCAACGCTTTCTGCCAACCCAATCACTTAACATCACCTCAAAAGCTCGGACAACTCGATAGCCAACTGGGCGAACTTTTCGCTACTAGTGTCAATGAATTACTGGCTAAAACGCACCTCAGCCCGCATAAGATTAGAGCGATTGGCTGCCATGGACAAACCATTCACCACGCGCCTGATAGTCAATACCCTTTTTCTATGCAACTGGGAAACCCAAATGTTATTGCTGAGCGAACCGGCATAACAACCGTTGCCGACTTTCGTCGTCGAGACATAGCCGCCGGCGGTCAAGGCGCCCCTTTAGTCCCGTATTTCCACGAAGCTATTTTTCAACACCCCAAGGAGAATCGCGTTATTGTTAATATTGGTGGAATCGCAAACATTACGATTTTACCCTCACAACAATCGGGCTCGGTAAGTTCTGGCTTTGACACCGGGCCGGGCAATACCTTGCTTGATCAGTGGATCTATAAAACAAAACAACAACCCTACGATCAATCAGGCTTATGGGCCCAAAGCGGCCAGCCTCAACCTGAAATTATTAAGTTATTAAAATCCGACCCTTTCTTTACGCAAGCACCACCCAAAAGTAGTGGCCGTGAATATTTTTCACTCGATTGGTTAACCGATCGCCTCGGACAACTCAACACAACCTACGCCCCTGAAGACATCCAAGCCAGTTTAACCCTGCTCACCGCACAAACCATAGCTGACGCGATAACCCACTACGCTCCCGATACTGACCGAATTTATATTTGTGGGGGCGGTGCTCACAACACCACACTTATTGCCAACATGAAGGCATTAAGATTGAGCCCCATAGAACTAACATCAGCGCTTGGAATCAATCCAAACCATGTCGAAGCGATTGCCTTTGCGTGGTTAGCGAAAAGATGTCTAGATAAAAAACCCGGAAACCTGACCTCGGTAACAGGCGCCAGCCACCCGGTGATCTTAGGGGCTATCTATCAACACTAAACTTAAACTGAAAAAGATGAACCACAGCCACAGGTTGTTGCTGCATTAGGATTGCGTATGACAAACTGAGCCCCGGTTATATCTTCTTTATAATCTATTTCTGCACCTGTTAAATACTGGATGCTCATAGAATCAATTAATACCTTTACTCCCGCCTTCGTAACAGAAGTATCATCATCATTCTCTTCTTCATCAAAGGTGAAGCCATACTGAAACCCCGAACACCCGCCTCCAGTGATATAAACACGGAGCTTCAAGTTATCATTACCTTCTTCGGCAATAAGGTTACTCACTTTCTTTGCTGCATTATCAGAAAAAACAAAAGGATCCGAAATTTGTGTCATTAGTCTTTTAATCGTCATTAAATATTTTACAATTATCCCTACACATGACTACTTAGTCAACTGCTATGGATAAAGCCCCACAAGGTTTAGCCCTTGATGTTCAGTCAGCCCCAGCATTAAATTCATATTTTGCACGGCTTGCCCCGCTGCACCTTTAACCAAATTATCAATCACCGATAATACCACGACTTGATCACCGCCTTGTGGATGGAAAACCGCAAGCTGACACCGATTAGAACCCTTAACGTGATTAGTTTTAGGGTGAGACCCTGGTGGCAAGACATCCACAAAATATTCATCTTGATAGCGCTGCTCAAACAACGCTTGCAAATCAGTCGTCGGATCAAGCAAACGCGCATACAAGGTCGCGTGTATCCCTCGCACCATCGGGGTTAAGTGTGGTACAAACGTTAACTTAACGGCCTTATTAGCCACACCCTCAAGGCCTTGGGTTATTTCTGGTAAATGCCGGTGTCCTGAAACCGCATAGGCCGAAAAGCCCTCACCCGTCTCACTCATCAAGGCCGATACTTGTGCCGCCCGTCCGGCGCCACTAACCCCTGACTTGACATCGGCTATTAAACTGGTTTCATCAACCACACCTTTTTCAAGCAAAGGCAAAAAACCCAATTGTGTAGCCGTTGGATAACAGCCTGGGCAAGCGACTAAATTAGCCCCCTGAATCGCCACTCTATTAATTTCCGGCAAACCATAAACAGCTTGCTCAATTAGATCAGGACAGGCATGACTCTGCCCATACCATTGCTCCCAAAGCGCAGGGTCTTTAAGACGAAAATCTGCTGACAAATCAATAACCTTAATGCCTAACTGTAACAACTCTTCTGCCAAAAACATCGCAATGCCATTCGGCGTCGCAAAAAAGACAACATCACAGACTTTAAGATTTTCTAGTTCAGGCGCAACAAAATGCTGATTAATGTGCCCTCGCAAACTGGGGTAAAGCGTGTCAACCCGACGACCTACATCTGAACGCGACGTCACCACTGCAACACTGACCTCAGGATGCACTACTAACAATCGCAGCAATTCAATACCGGTATACCCGGTTCCTCCAACAATGCCAACTTTAATCATAAGAACTCATCATCTATAGTAATACCCACACCATTTTACAAAAACTAACATCACCCGTTATACCTCAGCTAAAAAAACCCAGATCAAGGCTTAAGCGACTTCTTGGCAACATTATTTCTAAGATAAACCGGGCGAACCTGCTCAACAGATTGTGCCTGTGAAAAATTGGCAACAGCCAATTTAGCCACAGCTGCAGCGTGCGGCAAATAACCCCCCACGACATCCACTACCTTATGCTTCAAATGCTCTGCTAACACGGCCTCATAAACACGCCACCCCGACCCCACGCCAATACCCTCAACAGCCGGGCAAAGCACTTCTGACGCACTCACAACCGCCTCTTCTCCAACCAATTCAACCCCATATTGATCATGGCGATGATAAACGCCCCAATAAACCTCTCCTAGACGCGCATCTATTGAAGACAACACCCAGTCATAAGACGCATATTCATCCAGTGCTTGCAGGGACATAGCGGCTAATGTTGATACCGGCACAACCGGTAAGTCCGCGCCAAAGCCAATACCTTGTATCACACCGGTTGCAATCCTCACGCCAGTGAATGCACCCGGACCTGCGCCAAAAGCCAAACCATCCAGTTGAGCGGGTTGTAATTGCGCATTGGCCATTAATCGATCAATCATGGGTAAAATCAGACGACTATGCTCACGAGGCTGAACAACAAACTCCTCAGTCACCTCACCATTAATAATCAAGGCTGCTGAACACGCCTCAGTTGCCGTTTCAACAGCTAATAATTTCATGCCAAATCAATCCTGTCTAAAAAATTCCCTAACGTCTTCTATCTCTCGTGTTCGTGCCATATTCGGTAAACTGTCTAAAAAAACACGGCCGTAAGAACGCTTTAATAACCTCGGGTCACATATCATCAGTACGCCGCGATCTTGGCCATCACGTATTAATCGCCCCACGCCCTGTCGCAACGAAATAACCGCTTCAGGCAACTGATGTCTACTAAATGGATTTTCCCCCGATTGCTCCATAATCTTTAAACGCGCTTTCAGCACCGGATCATTAGGCGCCTCAAAGGGTAGCTTGTCAATAATGACACAAGACAGCGCCTCCCCCCTAACGTCGACACCCTCCCAAAAACTAGAGGTCCCTAACAATACCGCATTACCGGATTGTTTAAATCGCTGCAATAAATAAGATTTTGAACGGGTCCCTTGAACGAGCAATGGAAACTCTATAGCGGCTTCCAACCGCTTCGCTACCGCCCGCATGGTCGCATGACTGGTAAATAAAAAAAAAGCACGTCCTTGACTTGCGGCTATAACAGGTTTTGCGTATTTTACAATAGAATCAATAAAATCCGCAGAATTTGGTAAAGAAACCCCTTTAGGATGATAAAACAATGACTGACCGGGGTAATCAAACGGACTCTCCCAATAATGCGACTCAATACCCTCTAAACCCAGACTGCTCAAGAAATAATCAAATTTTTTACCGACACTTAACGTCGCTGACGTAAAGACCCAGGTTCGCCCATGTTGGCGCATAAACGACTGAAAATCATTAGCGATATTGACTGGCGTCCGTGACAACGTAAACGTTTTCTTAAAAACTTCATACCATCGAATCCACGACACATCTTGCGCCTGCACTAAGGTTTCAAGATTCCCTATCAACTGCTCAGAACGCTTAGCACATAAATCAATACCTTTACTGGACCCTGCCAGTGCTGATAATTGCGTAGAAAGATTATTTAAAACGGTTAAGAGTTCATTTAATGCCGTCCAAAGGCGTTGATCTACTTCCAAGTCGGCCCAAGCGCCCCTTTTTAGTTCAATACCAAACGCCATTCTTAAGGTTATAACCGCACTTAAAACCTCTTCGGCACAAATACGTAAATTCGGTAATGACACCGATAAATTAACGCTTTCTGCGATCGTTGATTGCGCTAAATCATTAATTTGGTTACCACTAACGGTATTACCTAAAAAGCCGCTCGCAACCTTAGCCAGCTGATGCGCTTCGTCTATCACGATCACATCCGCATCTGGCAATAACTCACCAAAGCCCGTATCTCGTATACTCCAATCAGCACAGAGCAAGTGATGATTAACAATGGTAATATCCGCCTCTTTAGCCATTTTCCGTGCCTGAGTTAAATGACACCGATGAAAATCAGGACACTCTTGGCCCAAACAATTATCCGCCGTAGAGGTCGCCTGAGACCAAACTGGCGCTGACTCTGGGACAATCTCCATTTGCGTTATATCACCCGATTTAGTTTGTAACGACCAATCTTTAATCGCCATCAGTTGCGCTTTATCTTCGGCGTTAAATGAATGGCTATTGAGTGCTTTCTCCAAGCGATACAAACATAAATAATTACTGCGCCCTTTAAGTAAACAAGCACTAAAAGGGACCTCAACAACCTGCCTCAGCATGGCAATATCTTTAAAAAAAAGCTGATCTTGTAGGTTCTTGGTCCCTGTCGAAATGACCGCTTTTTTACCCGAAGCAATAACCGCTGCTAAATAGGCAAAGGTTTTACCGGTCCCTGTACCCGCTTCCGCGACAAGATGCTTTTCATTCTCAATAGCCTGGTAAATAGCAGCAGCCATCTCAAACTGCTCTACTCTGGGCTCATAATCAGGAACCTTCTGACTTAATGCCCCGTCAGTGGAGAAAAAATGATCCAAGTTGATCAAAACGACACGCTCCTTTTGCGCTGTTGCATCGGGTATGGTCCCAAAACTTACTAAAAATAATTTTCAACCGATCTCGTCAAAATAGCCCATCAACAGGTACATCTAATGATTGACTCGGGAAAACAACTCAAATAGCCTTTTCAAAAAAGGCTCCGATTAAGAAAATGAAATCGAAAAATCATAACACCGACTCAACAATTATATAAAGAGATAAAATATACCCTCATAGCCTTAATATTAAACGCATCGGTGGTTAAGTGAACTATGATCGCATTTTATTCTAATTCACAAAATTGTTATTTTTTTCACGCTCACCCAAAACCTTGGGATCACGGCGCTGTGAGAATTATTGTCAACTCAACGAAAATGAAACAACTTTCCCAACGATAATGAAGACTTACCTTTTATCACCCAGAAAAAATATTGAATTTAGACCAATATAGAACCGCATCCATCGCAGGCAATACAAATAAAATATCAGTCCTAGACCTATTTAATATTGACTTTTTGGTCAAAATCGTTCAATTTACGCACTTGGAATGGTTGAGTGAATTTAAATAACAAAAAATCATCCAGCTTAAACTTAAAACTAAATTTAGTCTTAGACAATTAACTGTACTCTGCCATCATGACAGACTACTCGGAGGAAACTTTATGAAAATGCCTGTTAAAAGCTGGCTGATCGCAACCACTGTCGCTACTTTTTTAGCTGCACCTGCGATTTCAACTGCTAACACTAACTTGGAACGACTCTCAAAGGACGCTAAAAACTGGTCTATGTGGGGGGGTGATTATCAAGGAACTCGTTACAGTAAGCTCAACGAAATAAACACAGACAATGTTAGCGATCTACAACCTGCTTGGAGTTTTTCAACAGGCGTTCTACGTGGTCACGAAGGCGGACCCCTGGTTGTGAATGATACGATCTACATTCACACACCTTTTCCCAACACGGTTTACGCACTTAATCAAGAAACAAAATCAGTCATTTGGGAATTCACACCCAAACAAGACGCTGATGTAACTATCCCTGTGATGTGTTGTGACACGGTTAACCGTGGCCTGGCTTACGGTGACGGCAAAATATTTTTACAACAATCTGATACGGTGTTAACTGCACTTGATGCCAAAACCGGTAAGCGGATTTGGAGTGTGCAAAACGGTGATCCTAAATTAGGCATGACCAACACCAACGCGCCTATTGTTGTGAACGATAAAGTTATCACAGGTATTTCAGGCGGTGAATTCGGTGTTCGTGGCTTTTTAGCGGCATACGATATCAACACCGGCCAGTTAGCGTGGAAAGGTTACAGCATGGGTCCAGATTCGGACACATTAATTAACCCTAGCTCTACGACAACTTGGGCAAACGGTAAAGTCACAAAAGTGGGTTCTAACTCTAGTCTTAAAACTTGGGAAGGCGACCAATGGAAAATCGGTGGCGGTACTACCTGGGGCTGGTACAGCTATGATCCTAAATTAAACCTTGTTTATTATGGCTCAGGCAACCCATCTACATGGAACCCTATTCAACGTCCAGGTGACAATAAATGGTCAATGTCTCTTTGGGCACGTGATGCGGATACCGGTGAAGTAAAATGGGTTTACCAAATGACGCCACATGACGAGTGGGATTTTGACGGTATCAATGAAGTGCCTTTAGTTGATCAAAAAATCAACGGTAAAATGCGTAAAACCATCGTCCATTTTGACAGAAATGGCATTGGCTATACCCTAGACCGTGTTACCGGTGAATTACTGGTTGCTGAAACTTTTGATAAAGCTGTGAACTGGGTATCAGAAGTTGATATGCATACCGGCCGCCCTACTGTTGTGGATCAATTCAGTACTGAATTTAACGGCGAAGACGAAAACACCACAGGCGTATGTCCTGCGGCGTTAGGTAGTAAAAACCAACAACCGGTTTCTTATTCACCACAAACGGGTTACTTCTATATCTCTGGTAACCATGTATGTATGGACTACGAGCCTTTTGAAGTGAGCTACACAGCGGGTCAACCATACGTTGGTGCAACATTAAGCATGTATCCAGCAGGTGTTGATGCAATCACTGGTCGTAAGAACGGTTCAACAAACTTGGGCGTTTTCACAGCATGGGATGCTACAACCGGTGAAATTGTTTGGTCTAATGACGAACCCTTTTCAGTATGGTCGGGTTCTGTTGCAACTGCGGGCGGATTAGTTTTCTACGGAACACTAGAAGGCTACCTAAAAGCGGTTGATGCTAAAACAGGTCGTGAATTGTATAAATTCAAAACACCTTCAGGCATTATCGGCAACGTGAACACTTGGAGCTACAAAGGCAAGCAATACGTTGGCGTTCTTTCTGGTGTAGGTGGCTGGGCCGGTATCGGTATGGCTGCAGGCATCGATGACGGTACTGATGCTACTAACACTGAAGGTTTAGGTGCTGTTGGCGCCTACAGAAGCCTAAGTGCTTTCACTAAACTGGGCGGTGTTTTCACTGTATTTGCACTCCCAGGTCACCACTAAGGTTATTGCTATAAATTGACTTAATTGGTACATCTTAAAAGCCCTAGCTGTTTGTTCAGCTAGGGCTTTTTTTTACCCATTAAATTCTACACCTTCTTTTTTCTTTTAGAGAAATCTCATGACTAAGCTTCCATTATCTATCACCGCCTTATGTTGCTACCTTGTCTTTAGCGCGACTGTGCTTGCAGACAACGCCTTTAAGGTATGTGCTGACCCCTTGCACCCTCCTTATTCATTAAAAGATGGCAGCGGCTTTGAAAATGACATTGCAGCTGTTTTTGCTAACCAATTAAAGTTACCGCTTCAGTTCACCTGGTTCCCGCAACGAATCGGTTTTATCAGAAATACCCTTAGAAAACCACGTGCTGACAACCAGGGCTATATCTGTGATGTTGTCATGGGCGTACCCACAGGCTACGATCTTGCACTCACCACGAAACCTTACTACCACTCCAGTTATGTGCTGGTGATTGCCAAGGGACGTGGCTGGAATGATATAACTTCATCCTACCAATTAGCACAAGCCGACGAAGACCGCCTCAATACCCTTAAAATCGCTATGTTTGACAGAGGCCCCGGAACAACTTGGCTGCACCGAAACGGCCTACTTGATCAAGGCATTCCCTATCAAACGATGACCGGTGATAATGAAAATAATACCGCCATGATGATTAGCAAAGACCTTCGTTCGGGTAAAATTGATATGGTTATCTTATGGGGTCCGATGGCAGGCTATGTGTTAGGTGACGGTGGTGTCACTAATTACAACGTCATTCCCTTGAAATCAAATGCCGGAATGAAATTTGATTTTTCTATCTCTATGGCGGTTCGCTATGGTGATAACGCTCGCAAAGCACTGTTGGAAAAACTCATTGATGCTAATGCTGAAACAATAAAAAATATCATCACGTCCTATCATATCCCTCTACTTGCAATCCCAGAATATACCCCTAAAGAAGATGATTAACCGTCTTTAGGCATAAAAAAAGGGTCCTAACGGACCCTTTTCTCTTAGATTAAGATTTGATTAGTCTATCAATCAATTTCCTTCATGCTTAATCTAACCCGTCCTTGCCTATCGATCTCAAGAACCTTAACTTTTACCACATCACCTTCAGTAAGCTTATCACTCACTTTTTCAACATGCTCGTCTGATATTTGAGAAATATGCACCAAGCCATCTTTCCCTGGCAAAATAGTCACAAAGGCGCCAAAATCCATCAGCCTAGCAACTTTACCTTCATAGATTTTACCCACTTCAACGTCAGCAGTAATCTCTTCGATCAGTCGTTTTGCTTCTTCGCCAGCACTCTTATCAACAGAGGCGACTTTAACAATACCATCATCCGTTAAGTCAATACTTGCCCCCGTTTTCTCCGTTAAGCTGCGAATCGTCGCACCCCCTTTACCGATAACATCACGGATTTTACTGGGATCAATCTTAAAGGAAATAATTCGTGGCGCGTATTCTGACATTTCTTCGCGGGTTTCAGAAAGCGATTCATTCATTCTATCAAGAATATGAAGTCGACCTTCTTTAGCTTGAGCCAAAGCCGTTTCCATAATTTCATTAGTGATACCATCAATTTTAATATCCATTTGCAGTGCCGTAATACCTTCTGCCGAACCTGCAACTTTAAAATCCATATCACCTAAATGATCTTCATCGCCCATAATATCTGACAATACAGCAAAATCATCCCCTTCCTTGATTAAGCCCATGGCGATCCCTGCAACGGGTGTCTTAATAGGAACCCCAGCATCCATAAGTGCCAAACTGGTACCACAAACCGAGGCCATTGAACTTGAACCATTTGACTCAGTAATCTCTGAAACGACACGAATAACATACGGAAAATCATCAATGCTTGGAACAACCGCTAAAACGCCTCGCTTCGCTAAACGACCATGGCCAATTTCTCGACGCTTGGGTGTTCCTACAAAACCTGTTTCTCCCACACAAAATGGCGGAAAGTTATAATGCAGCATAAAATTATCTTTACGCTCGCCACTTATAGAATCAATAATTTGCGCATCACGCCCGGTTCCCAAGGTTGCAACCACAATGGCTTGCGTCTCACCTCGCGTAAACAACGAAGAACCATGTGCCCGAGGCAGAACACCGGTACGAACGCTAATCGGACGAACGGTACTTAAATCACGACCATCAATACGGCTTTGAGTTGATAACACGTAGTCTCTAACCACTCTTTTCTCAAGACTTTCAAAAGCGCCTCGAACCGCTGATGCCTCATAGGCACCGTCTTCAGTTAATTTTTCAATCAACTCATTTCTAACTACTTTGAGTTGATTTTGACGACTTAATTTTTCAGGAATCTTATAAGCATCACTGATCGCGGCTTCAACTTCACTGGCAACCTGAGCCGCCAATGTTTCGTCTTTAACCGGTGCAGTCCAGTCCATGGCAGGCTTGTTAACTTCCTGAGCTAATTCACTGATGGCCGTAATAGCCACTTGCATTTGCTCATGACCAAACATGACCGCGCCTAACATGATTTCTTCGCTCAATAATTCAGCTTCAGACTCAACCATTAAAACAGCTTGATCAGTACCGGCAACCACTAATTCCAGCTGTGATTCTTCTAACTCACTCTTCGTTGGGTTTAAGATATAATCGCCGTTGTTATAACCCACCAAGGCCGCTGAGATAGGACCATTAAAAGGTAAGCCTGAAATTGATAACGCCGCCGAGGCACCTAATAGCGCAGGAACCTCTGTTCCGATTTCAGGATTAAGTGACATCACTGTCGCAATAATCTGCACCTCCTGAGTAAACCCTTTAGGGAACATGGGTCGAACAGGACGATCAATCAATCGACAAAGCAAGACTTCCTGCTCAGAAGGCCGACCTTCTCGCTTAAAAAATCCGCCAGGGATTTTACCGGCTGCATAACTTTTTTCTTGATAGTTAACGGTCAATGGAAAAAAGTCAGCACCCACTGGACCGTCTTTTTCCACAACGGTCACTAAAAGCGACGTCCCTTCAATATCAATTATCACGGCACCATCGGCTTGGCGTGCTATTTCCCCTGTTTCAATACTGACAGTTTTTCCGCCATACTGAAATTCTTTACGAATATGAGTCACTATAATTTTCCTCTAAATTTTGAGATTATTTGAAAATAAATTAAATCGCTAAGCTTTACTTATTTTCTTAAACCCAACCGCTCGATTAATGAACGATAACGCGCTATATCTTTTCGTTTAATATAATCCAGTAATTTACGACGCTGGTTAACCATACGCAATAAACCACGGCGCGAATGATTGTCTTTTTTATGCGCCTCAAAATGAGGTGACAAATGGGCAATATGCGCTGTTAATAAGGCAACTTGTACTTCAGGTGATCCTGTGTCCGTCGATGTCAATTGGTAATCTGCAATGACTGCTTGTTTTTGTTCTGTTGTAAATGGCATTTCTTATAACCCCTATACGGTTAATTTATTAAAATCATGGCCATGGTGCCAGACGCCGATACTAAATCTATATCGCCGCGCACAAACCATGCACTATATAGCTCATTGTTTTCCACAATAGGGCGTAGAAACAATGAAAAAATTCTCACATATAAATACGGCCATTAAATGACCGTATTTATACCCGAAAGATCTAATTGCATCAAATAGAGTCCCATTTGATGCACCTAAACATTAATTAAAATTAAATAATCGTTTAGGTATTAATTGTCCCGCTGGTATCAGTTGCCCAATACCAACAAATAATTCTTCGGAATACATTCTCACTAAGCCTTGAGAATTACTCTCTTGATACACCACTGGCTGTCCATTTTGAATAGACTTATACTGCCCATCATCCAACTTAATTTCCGGCCAATCCAATAAAACTTGATCAACAGGAATTAAGCTATGCTCTAATTCATTGCTCTGCTTAAGTAACACTAGTTGCTCAAGGGTTAAGCACTGGTCAATACTCAACTGACCAACAGCCGTTCGTCGTAATTGTGAAATAGTTGCTCCACACCCCAATTTACGCCCAATGTCTTCAGCAAGACTTCTAATATAAGTCCCTTTTGTGCAGCGCACATCCAAAACTATTTTTTCCGTGGTGAATGATAACAAATCTAGCTGGTGAATGGTTACTTCTCGCGCTTTTCTCTCAACCACTTGCCCTGCTCTAGCCAATTCATACAATCGCTTACCTTGGTGTTTTAAGGCTGAATACATCGGTGGTATTTGACTAATATTACCTTTAAAGCTCGACAAGCACTGTTCGATTTCTTCAACTGATAAATTTGGGACCGGAGACGTAGACATGACCTTCCCTTCGGTATCCCCACTGTCTGTCGTTACACCCAACAATAACGTTGCTTGATAACGCTTATCTGTATTCAATAAAAAAGAACACACTTTTGTTGCTTCCCCGAAACACAACGGCAGAACCCCTGTTGCCAAAGGGTCTAGACTCCCGGTATGACCTGCTTTATTAGCATTAAATAATCGCCTGACATCCTGTAGCGCGCCATTCGATGAACCTCCAGAGGCCTTATCTAATAGAATAAGACCATGAACATTCAGGCCCGATTTACGTCGCCGGCCCATCGTTGTTACTCTAATCCTTCAGTATCACTACCGTCTAATAATTTAGAAATTCGCATACCCGTTTCAAGCGCATCATCATAAATAAACTTAAAATGCGGCACTCTACGCATTTTCATCCGCTTCCCCACTTCGAGACGAATATAGTTAGCCGCGTCAGTTAAAATAGCCATTTTTTCTGAGACTTGTGCAGCATCGGCATCAAATAATGAGACATAAATCTTAGCAATCGCTAAATCTCGACTGACTTCAACATCACTTACAGTCACAAACCCTAGGCGCGGATCTTTCATAACTGTTTGCATCACCACCGCTAACTCTTTATGTAACTGGGATGAAACTCTCGCATTACGTGCAAACTCTCTAGCCATGAAATTTAGATCTCTCTCTTAACTTCGATACGTTCAAAAACCTCAATAAAATCATTGCTCTTAACATCGTTGTAGTTTTTCACACCGATACCACATTCCATCCCTAATTTAACTTCTTGTATATCATCTTTAAATCGGCGTAATGATTCTAATTGGCCTTCATAAATGACAACGTTATCGCGCAATACGCGGATCGGTAAGTTGCGTCGAACAAAACCTTCAACAACCATACACCCGGCAATAGCCCCTAACTTCGGCGATCGGAAAACATCTCTAACTTCGGCAATGCCAACAATCTGCTCTTTTATTTCTGGCGCTAACAAACCACTGATTGATTTTTTAACCTCATCAATCACATCATAAATAATACTGTAATAATGGAGATCAATACCCTTATCAGCAATAAGTCTACGGGCTGTTGCATCTGCACGAACATTAAAACCAATAACAATAGCATCAGAGGCCAAGGCTAAATTCGCATCACTTTCATTAATACCACCTACACCGCCATAGACAACTTTAACTTTTACTTCATCATTTGAAAGTTTAATGAGGGACTCTCTTATTGCTTCCAAACTACCGTGCACATCCGCTTTAATCACTAAATTCAGGTTCGTTGTATCACCCGCCTCCATGCGAGAATAGACCTCTTCCAATTTTGTCGCTTGTTGTGCAGCCAACTTATTTGATTTAAATTTTTCTGCACGATGCTCTGCCAATTCACGTCCAGCCTTCTCATTAGCGACCACAATAAAGTGCTCACCTGCAGTCGGCGCTCCGGATAAACCAACGATTTCGACAGGAACTGAAGGTCCTGCTAATTTGACCACCTTACCCGATTCATCAAGCATATTCCTGATCCGCCCATACTCGCTACCACATAAGACAATTTGTCCTTTTTCGAGCGTACCTTTTTGTACGATAACGGTTGCCACTGGACCCCGTCCTTTATCTAAACGTGCCTCAATAGCAAACCCAGATGCAATGCCTTCAACGGGCGCAGCAAGTTCAAGAATCTCAGATTGAAGAATTAAAGCCTCAATCAGCGCATCAACACCTTCACCGGTTTTAGCGGAAACTTGAATAAATTGAACCGTTCCCCCCCAATCCTCTGGGACCACATCAATAGTGGCCAACTCCTGCATAACGCGCTGTGGATCTGCCGCTGCTTTGTCCATTTTATTTATTGCAACAATAATAGGAACATCAGCCGCTTTAGCATGTTCAACCGCTTCTTTCGTTTGTGGCATAACACCGTCATCGGCAGCCACCACAATAATAACCACATCGGTTACTTGTGCACCTCTAGCCCGCATAGCGGTAAAAGCTGCGTGCCCCGGAGTATCGAGAAAGGTTACGGCCCCATGGTCAGTAACAACTTGATAAGCGCCAATATGTTGGGTAATTCCACCTGCTTCGCCATCGGCAACACGAGATTTCCTAATATAATCCAACAATGACGTTTTACCATGGTCAACATGCCCCATAATCGTCACAATAGGTGCTCTTGATTGGCTTTCCCGCAGCTCTTCATCGTCGAGTCCTAACACATCGGTCTCAATATCATCTTCATTCTGCAAAATAGCCTTATGCCCTAGCTCTTCCACAATAATAACGGCCGTATCTTGGTCGATACTTTGATTAATCGTTGCCATTGTGCCCAGCTTCATCAGCACCTTAATAACATCGGCCGCTTTAATACTCAAACGCAGGGCCAACTCAGACACAATAATATGCTCAGGGATCGTTACTTCTTTTGTGACCTGAGCCGTCGGCTTCTCAAATCCATGCTGATTATCTGAATCAGTCACCACCGGTTTACGACCCCGTCCCGACCCTTTAAAACGCTTACCTCCGGCTCCGGCTCTGCCTCTTCCCTTTTTAGCAGCCGGACGCTGAGGTTTCGACGGCTGGCGAGTTGCGCCTTGAACAGGCTTGTTCTTTTTAGCGTCCACTTCTTTTGTCTTTTTCTCTTCTTGCTCTAACTTCTTTTTAGCGTCTTCTTTTTCAACTAAACGCTCTTGATCACTTTTTTGTTTCTGCACCTCATGACGTCGCTTATCTTCTTCATGCTTCAGATGCGCTTGAGAATCAAGATGTAATTGATGCTCGTCAACTTCTTGTTTTTTGAGTTCTTCGGCTTTACGTTGATCGGTTTCTACGCGCGTTTTCTCTGCTTCACGCAAACGATCCTTTTCTAATCGCGCGTGTTCCTCGGCAGCGATTTCACTACGCTGTTCATCTAACGCCTTTTGCGCCTGCGCTTTTTCATCGGATGCTTCAATCGTATCTACTTCACTACGTTTGACATAGGTTTTTTTCTTACGCACCTCAATGCTAACCGTTTTACCCGTTTTACCCGCTGGACCAGGCCCTTTCCCCTGTTTTAATGTACTCACTGATTTTCGCCTCAAAGTAACCCGGCTTGGCGAATTCTCATCATCAGGTTTACCGTGACGCTTCCTTAAATGCCCCAACAACGTAAACTTTTGTTCTTCGGTTAATGATGAATCTCCAGATTTCACATTTATTCCTGCATCTTTTAATTGCAGTATTAATCGATCAACTGGGATGCCAACAACTTCAGCGAAGCTTTTTACTGTTATATCACTCATATCCTTAGGCTCCTATTCGCCGGCATCCTCTGCAAACCATGGCTCACGCGCGGTCATAATTAACGTTCCCGCACGAGCCTCATCAACTCCACTAAAAACCAACAAATCATCAATGGCTAATTCAGCTAAGTCATTCATGCTCACTATGTCCTTTTTGGCTAAATCATGCGCCAATTCTTTATCCATCCCAACCATATTCAATAAATCTTCATCGGGTTCTCTGCTCTCAATTTTCTCTTCAGTTGCAATCGCACTAATGAGCACTGCATCTTTAGCTCGATTCCTTAACTGTTCGACGAGATCTTTGTCAAATGCGTCTATCTCAAGCATTTCATTCATCGGTACGTAGGCTATTTCTTCAACACTATTAAAGCCAACTTCAACAAGAATTTCAGCAATGTCTTCATCCACATCCAATTGTGCAACAAATAATTGCTTTGTCTTCTCCGCCTCGACTTCACTTTCCTGCTCGGCGGCCTCGGCATCAACAACATTAAGTTCCCAGCCGGTTAATTCCGAAGCCAAACGGACATTCTGACCGCCCCGACCAATAGCTTGTGATAGATTATCTTTGGCAACAGCTAATTCCATGCTGTGGGTATCTTCATCTACTACAATCGAACTAATTTCAGCGGGAGACATCGCATTAATAACAAATTGCGCCATGTTTTCATCCCACAAAATGATATCAACTCGTTCGCCGGCTAACTCATTTGAAACAGCCTGTACTCTCGAACCCCGCATACCAACGCAGGATCCAATAGGATCTAATCGAGGATCCAAACTTCTAACCGCAATTTTAGCTCTCGACCCTGGGTCACGAGCAGCTTCAACAATTTCAATAATACCATCGCCAATTTCAGGAACCTCTAATTGAAACAAGACTTTGATTAATTCGGGTGCTGAACGACTAATAAAAAGCTGCGGGCCACGTGTTTCAGAACGTACTTCTTTTAAAAAACCTTTCACTCTGTCGCCCACTCGAAAAGATTCTCTAGGAATCATATCCTCACGGCTAACTAGAGCTTCTACATTGCCGCCTAAATCTAACAATATGCCACCACGTTCCAACCGCTTAACAACACCGGTTATTAACTCACCAGTCCTATCTTTATAGGCTTCAACTACTTTACGCCGCTCTGCTTCTCGAACTTTCTGAATAATGACCTGCTTGGCTGCTTGCGCAGAAATACGCCCAAACGCAACGGACTCTATGGGTTCTTGAACCATCTCGCCCACTTCAATATTAGGATGGCTTTTTTTAGCCGCTTCCAAAGTGATTTCAATCTCCGGATTTTCAAGGGCTACAACCTCGTCATCCAAGGCAACAACCTCCCAGCAGCGAAAGGTTTCATAATCGCCGGTATCTCGATCAATCACCACGCGCGCATTGATATTACTGCCGCTTTTCTTAACTGTAGCTGCCTCTAAGGCTAATTCTAATGCTTCAAAAATAACTTCTTTTTCAAGATCTTTCTCATTAGAAACAACATCAACCACTAATAATATTTCTTTACTCATTTACTGTACCATCCTTTTTAGATCGAAAAATCAGCGACTAAATTAGCCTTACTAATTGATTTAACAGGAATATCAAACTGATTACCGTCCTCTTCAACTATAATCACGTCATCTTTAACGGCGCTGATAAAACCAATAATTTTTCTTCTTTTTTCGATCGGAACAAACAAATTAACCTGTACTTTCTGACCTATAAAACGCTGAAAATGCTCAATTTTAAATAACGGGCGTTCCGCTCCAGGTGTCGAAACTTCTAACTGATAAACTGTTTTAATAGGGTCTTCGACATCTAATACACCACTGACCTGACGACTCACACGCGTACAGTCATCAAGCACAACACCTGACTCAGCATCAATATAAATTCTTAACAGACCGTTTGTTGGGTGCGGATTAAACTCAATCCCCACGCACTCATAACCCATACCTTCAACAATCGGCTCAATTAAATCTATTAAATGTTTTGGTGCTTGCTTCATATTCTCATTTAAAAAAAACCATCACACATAAAAAAAGGGCACTAAGCCCAATATTTTTCCTTTTATCTTCTGCGACCTCGTTAACAATATGCCACAAAAAGAAAAACCCCATAATGGGGTTTCTTGGTAGCGGGGGCAGGATTTGAACCTACGACCTTCGGGTTATGAGCCCGACGAGCTACCAAGCTGCTCCACCCCGCGATTGAAGTTACAAATATACATTATAAAGTACTTTTAGGCAAGTCATATTAAATCTAAACGTCTAATTTAAATAACACAGCCCCTGTTAACAAAGGCGGCATTGCTGCTACTCAGGACGGCAAAAAACCCAATAAAACCATCGCCATCAACACAACCCATGAAAAAAATCCCGCCAGCAAATCATCCAGCATAATGCCTAAACCACCGCCTAATTCCTTATCTAAAACACTGATCGGCCACGGCTTAAAAATATCAAAGATGCGAAACAGTAAAAAACCCATGACCACAGCAGCCCAAGAAAAAGGTATGAATAACATCGTCACCAAATACCCCGCAATCTCATCCCAAACAATTCCACCAAAGTCATGGACACCCAATTTATCAGCCGCATACTGACAAATCCACACGCCACTCACACAAATAACCGCCGTCGCTAACAAATAAACCTGTTCACCCAAGAAAAGCAATAAGAGGTAAACCGGAATAGCCGCCAGAGTCCCTGCAGTCCCCGGCCCTTTTGGACTCAAACCAGAACCAAAACCAAACGCCAAAAATAATCGCCAGTCCGTGATAATTTGATGGACCGTTAACCTATTCTTTCCAAACTCCATAATTCACCTAAAATGTTTAAAGCCAGTGGCTGCAATAGATTCCTTAACCCCTGCTTTGGTTAGGAACAGACCCTCACCAGCGTCAATAACCCCGATTTGAGTAAAACGCACAGATTGTTCAGACAAACAACGCTCCAAATTCTGCTGATTTTCGGGACTCACCGTAAAACACAACTCATAATCATCTCCACTACTCAGTGGCATTGTCCAATCCTGCGTTTCATCAATATAGCGTCTAACTTGTGGCGATAGGGGAATTTGCTCCCAAAATATATTTGCGCCTACCCTACTTCGTTGTAAAACATGACCCAAATCTGACAACAACCCATCGGAGATATCAATACAGGCATTGGCATAAGGTAAAATCATTGACCCTACCGCCACTCGAGGCTCAGGGCAATGAAAACGTTCTAAAACTGGCGCACTATTTTCAACACAAAAACCCTGAGACACTTTAAGACCTAGTCCTGCATCGCCTAAAAAACCCGTCATATAAATGAAGTCACCGACCTTTGCACGATGCCTGGTTAAGGCCTGACCTTTAGGGACTAACCCTAAAGCCTGAAGGGTTAAGGTTAACGGCCCAGAGGTCGTATCACCGCCGATCAAATCCACTTCAAACCGATCGGTTAAACAAAACAATCGCTCCGAAAAACGTTGCAACCAATTTTCATCAACCGCCGGCAGAGTCAAGGCTAGTGTTAACGCTACAGGTCTCGCTCCCATACTGGATAAATCACTTAAATTAACAGCCACTAATTTATGAGCCAAAAACTCCGGTTGAGTGTTGGGGAAAAAGTGCACCCCTTCGACCATGGTGTCAACCGTCACAACCCATTCTGAATTTTCTGTCATACTCAAAATGGCACAATCGTCACCCACACCTAATTGGACTTGCGAGTGCTGATAACCTTTAGGGGTAAAATAACGCTCAATAATCGAAAATTCAGATAATGCCACTCAACTATCTTTTGACCTTTGCCATCGCTACTTCGTCCGCCCGATAACGGCGTGCAACTTTATCTAATACCCCATTAATATACTTATAGCCATCCTGAGCCCCGTATATCTTTGACAAGGAAACAGCCTCATTCAAAATAACACGGTAAGGAATATCTAACCGGTGAAACAACTCAAAGATACTCATTCTTAAAATGGCACGCTCGACCGGATCTATTTTCTCAACGGGTCGGTCAACAAACAGCTTAAGTGCATCATCTATAGCGGCTAATTCCTTAGGGACCCCACGCAACAACTCAGAGAAATAACTTCGCTGTACATTTTTTAGCCGATCCGATTCACTAAATTGCCGTTCAATTTCAATAACAGAAGTACCCGTCATTTGCCATTGATACAAGGCTTGAACTACATTCTTACGTGCATTTGATCTTGCTTTACTCATACTTCCTCTAAGGACTTCAATAAACTAATCATTTCAATCACCGACAATGCGGCCTCAGCCCCTTTATTTCCGGCTTTAGTGCCTGCACGCTCAATAGCTTGCTCAATAGTATCAACCGTCAAGACGCCAAAACCAACCGGCACATTGTGCTGTAAAGAAACCATCGAAATTCCTTTCACACACTCTCCAGCAACATATTCAAAATGCGGTGTTCCCCCACGAATCACAGCACCTAACGCGATAATGGCATCAAATTTTTGCATGCTGGCAACCTTTTGCACCGCCAAAGGTAATTCAAAAGCACCCGGCACCTTGACCACTGTAATATCATCACGGTCAGAGCCGTGCCTGACCAATGCATCAATAGCACCGGCCTCTAATTGCTCGACAATGAAACTATTAAATCTAGCAACAACCAAGCAAACTTTCGCTTCGCGGATAACTAAATCACCTTCATACGTTTTAATTGTTGCCATAAAACCTTCTCTAAAAATTAATTTATAAATTCAACCACTTCCAAATCAAAGCCAGAAAGCCCTAAATATTTCTTCTGCCCCCCTAAAACCTTTAATTTGCGAACGCCCAAATCAGCTAATATCTGAGCGCCAGTGCCTGTGTTTCGCCAATCATCAGATTGATCATTTGACGAAACATCCAAAACAACACCATGATCTTCCATCTGGTATTGATGAACAATCTCCACCAGCGACTTATTATCTTCTTCTTGACGAACCATGACCAATACACCCCGGCCTTCTTTAGAAATTTTCATCATCGCATCTTTAATAGTGATGCTTGAACCCCCACGCTGACCGGCGAATATATCATTTAAAACATTACGCCCATGAACACGGACTAAAACCGGCTCTTCTCCTGAAACATCACCTAAGACTAAAGCCAAATGCAATTTGTTATCAAGACTATCTTGATAAGCATATAATCTAAAAGCACCAAATTCAGTCGGGAAATTACATTCACTAATCCGCTCCAACGTATGCTCATTTTGAATCCGATAGTGAATTAAATCAGCAATAGTACCAATTTTCAAATCGTGTTCGCGGGCAAACAACTCCAAATCCGGTTTCCTTGCCATTGACCCATCTTCATTTAAAATCTCGACAATCACTGAAGAAGGCTCAAGGCCTGCCAACTGCGCCAAATCACACCCGGCCTCGGTATGCCCTGCTCGCTTTAAAACGCCGCCAGATTGTGCCATCAAAGGAAAAATATGCCCGGGCTGCACCAAATCATCAGGTTTAACATTCTTAGCCACAGCAGCACGAACAGTGCGCGCCCTATCTGCCGCTGAGATCCCTGTGGTTACACCGGTTGCGGCCTCAATAGAAACCGTGAAATTAGTTGAATGTGCCGTTTTATTCTCATTCACCATCAACGGCAACCGTAATTGGTGACAGCGCTCGCGAGTCATCGTTAAACAGATCAAGCCACGGCCATAACGAGCCATAAAATTGATATCTTCAGCGCGTACTTTAGCGGCTGCAATCAATAAATCGCCCTCGTTCTCACGGTCCTCATCATCCAAAATGACAACCATTTTACCGTTTTTCAGATCTTCAATTATCTCATCAATAGAATTCATTACTGTCCTTTAATAAACCCTGCATTAGTTAATAATGCAGTAATTTTGGAATCTTGACTGACATTACTTTCTCCCTGAAGGAGTCGCTCAAGATAGCGCGCCAAAATATCCACTTCGATATTAACCTTATCCCCACTCTCAATGACCCCTAGTGTTGTCATTGATAACGTATGCGGCACAATATTGACTGAAAAGGTCAACCCTTCTACCTGATTAACTGTCAAACTAATTCCATCAATACAAACAGAGCCTTTTTCCGCGATATACCGTCCCAGCACTTGAGGAACTTGAATATCAAATCGAAATGAGCGCCCGTCTTGCTCTTTTCGTAGCACCGTTCCGAGGCCATCAACATGGCCACTGACAAAATGCCCACCTAGCCGCGTTGTGGGGGCTAAAGCCAGCTCTAAATTGACCGATTTACCTGGTTTAGCCTGCCCTAACGTTGTTCGTGATAACGTTTCGCGAGAAACATCCGCACTAAATGAATTCGCTGTTAATTTGATGACAGTCAAACACACCCCATTAACGGCAATACTATCGCCTATATTAACACCATCAAGTGATAATTGACCGGTGTTAAATGTTAACCGATAATCACCGCCTAGAGCATCTAACTGCTCAACCGTCCCTATTGCTAAAATAATACCTGTAAACATCTTTTATTTTGTATATGTTAATTTAATATCAGGCCCGACCTGCCGAATTGTTTGTAATGACAAGGTCACCTTATCTGCCATAGCGTGTAGACTCGGCAAATGAAATAACCCGCGCCCAGCATCGCCTAAAATACTCGGTGCAAGATACACGCACCATTCATCGACCAAGTCCTGCTCTAAGAAAGCGCCATTCAATGTTGGCCCGGCTTCCAGCATGAGCTGATTAATTTGTCGCGCAGCGAGCAGTGACAAAACAGCATTGAGATCAACGCGCCCTTGCTCAGTCTCGGGCAAGGTAAATACTTTAGCGCCCAATGCCTCCAGTTGCGCTTTTCGATGGCCGTCATCAGAAACTGTCATAATCCAGGTTTCAGAACACCCTGTTAATATAGCGGCCGTTATCGGTGTTTTTAATGTGGAATCCAAGACCACACGCACCGGTTGCGTCACCTCAACATCTCCCAGCCTGGCTGTTAATAAAGGATCATCCGCAATGACTGTTGTGATGCCTGTTACCACCGCTGAACTACTTGCTCTTAGCCGATGAACATCCACACGTGATTGCGCTGAGGTAATCCATTGACTTTCACCCGAAGCCATTGCTGTGCGGCCATCTAAACTGGCAGCCAATTTAGCGATCACAAAAGGCTTTTGCCGTTGCATTCGCGTTATAAACCCGCGATTAAGCCTCTTGGCCTCCTCAGCTAACACCAAGGTGTCCGTTTTTATACCCGCCGCCTCCAATTCCGCAACCCCACGACCTGAAACTTCTGGGTTAGGATCAGTCATGGCAATAACAACACGACTGACACCGGCTCGAATGAGTGCTTGACTACAGGGCGGCGTCTTCCCGGTATGACAACAAGGTTCAAGACTGACATAAACGGTGGCTCCCGTAACATCATCGACTTGCTCCAGAGCCATGATTTCAGCATGCTTGTGCCCTGAAAATTGATGCCACCCTTCGGCAATAACCTGATGATCACGAACAATAACACAGCCCACCCGTGGGTTAGGATCTGTCGTATAAATACCTTTCTGCGCAAGCTTTAGCGCTTGCGCCATAAATACTTCATCCGCCGGAGTCGTCATGTTATTTTTTCAGGTTTTCGATAACCTTGGTAAACTCATTAACATCCTGAAAACTCCGGTACACCGAAGCAAACCGAACAAAGGCAACATGATCCAGCTTACTTAATGCTTGCATGACCAACTCCCCAACTTCACGGGTTGGAAATTCTCGTTCACCTTTCAACATCAGTTCTTTCTTAATTTGTGAGACCGCTTGCTCAACACGCTCGCTGTCAACCGGTCGCTTCTCCAATGCTTTCAACATTCCAGACCGCAATTTCGCCTCATCAAAAGGGACTCGCGTTCCGTTACTCTTAACCATCCGAGGTAAATTCAACTCAGCAACCTCGTAAGTCGTAAAGCGCTCTTTACAGGTTGCACATTCGCGTCGCCGCCGCACTTGATCACCCTCGTTTGCAAAGCGCGAATCAATGACTTTAGTATCTTGCGCAGAACAAAAAGGACATCTCATAAGCTATAGCACCTACACCTAAACAAAAAAACCCGTACAATCTCTAGTATTTTATCGTACTTTGCCTCAATTAACTTTTTTAAAGCCATTATTCACACCATGCATGATCCAGAAGGCGTCATCAAATATCAACTCACGCACATCGAAGAACCTGTGCCCTTGAGCGCCACTGAGTTTTCCCAGATCAACGCTTGGCGAACCATGGCCTATCAACTGGGTGTTATTGGTCAAGACTCGACGCGTTACGGCGGACTGGGCTTTGGCAACATCAGTCAAATCGTGACCCACAAAGCAATTCAATTTATCATTTCTGGAACCCAGACCGGCCATGAAGCCTCCTTATCTCTAGCACAATACTGTGGCATTCTAACGGCAGACATAGACCGTAATACAATGACCGCACAGGGGCTTTGCAAACCCTCTTCAGAAGCGCTGACTCATGCCATGATCTACGCAATCAATCCAACTATAAAGGCTATCATTCATGTCCACAGCCCTGAAATATGGCACGCCGCTCAACCCTTAAACCTGCCTTGCACAGCGACTGACATTCCCTACGGAACGCCTGAAATGGCTCTCGCCGTCGAACAACTTTTTATCGACAAACAGCTCGCCAACACAGGAACTTTTGCCATGTTAGGCCATCAAGACGGTATTGTCTCATTTGGATTAACACTGGAAAAAGCAGGTATCGAACTGATAAAATACCTGGCAGCAGCCAGAGCCATTAACGCTTACTCATAACCTAAGAAGACCATGAAACAACCCAGAATTCTTATTTACACGTCAACAATCTGCCCTTATTGCACCATGGCTAAACGCCTACTCAACCAAAAAGGTGCCCACTTTGATGAAGTCAATCTTGATAAAGACCCTGAGTTACGCAACGAAATAATGACACAAACAAAAAAACGAACTGTCCCTCAAATTTTTATTGGCCAACAACACATTGGTGGATTCGATGACCTTTATCGCCTTGAGGTCAACAATAAACTCGATAACCTACTTAACCCTTGCTAAGACGATTTTAATCGCCAAGCCCCTTACAAGCCCCGACTCAAGTCGTTCTTAATATCGGCTATATCCTCCAAGCCCACCGATATCCGCAGCAATCCATCACTAATTCCAGCCTCAAAACGCGCCTCCGGAGTCAGCCGACTATGGGTCGTGGATGCGGGGTGGGTGATGGTCGTTTTAACGTCCCCCAAATTAGCCGTAATTGATATCATTTGCGTAGCATCGATTAGCTCCCAGGCCTTAGTTTGTCCTGCCTCCAACTCAAAGCTAACAACTCCGCCGAAACCTGCCTGCTGCTGTGCCGCTAGATCATGTTGTGGATGCGACTTCAGTCCAGGATAAAACACCTGCCTAACCGCTGGCTGCCCTTCCAACCATAGCGCTAATTCTGCCGCATTTTCACAATGGGTTTTCATGCGCAGCGCCAACGTTTCCAGCCCAGATAGAAAAACCCAAGCATTAAAAGGGCTCATTGTTGCCCCCCCTGTCCTCAAAAACGGATAGATCGATTTTTCAATGAGTTCATCACTGGCAATCACCGCCCCACCCACACATCGCCCTTGACCGTCCAAATACTTCGTGGCAGAGTGCACAACAATATCCGCACCTAACGCAAGCGGCTTTTGTAAAACGGGCGTACAAAAAACATTATCGACAACCAACAAAATATCATGCGCGTGCGCTAATTCTGCTATTGCCTTGATATCCGCAATCTCCATCATCGGATTAGACGGTGTTTCTAAAAATAAAAATTGTGTTTTAGGCGTAATGGCTCGCTCCCACGCTGACAAATCAGTTAAATCAACAAAGTCAGTGGTCACGCCAAATTTGCCAAAATAATTCTGAAACATCAATACTGAATTGCCAAAAACACTTCGAGAGCTAACAACATGATCTCCTGCCTTTAACAACCCCATGCCCACCGCCATAATAGCAGCCATGCCGGATGAAAAAGCCAAGCAACGCTCACCCCCTTCCATCAAGGCTAAGCGCTCTTGAAAAACATTAACCGTTGGGTTAGTAAATCGAGAATAAATATTACCTGGCTGACTGCCTGAGAAGCGTTCCGCAGCTTCTGCTGCACTGGCAAAGACATAACTTGACGTGGTGAAAATAGGCACACTGTGCTCATCTTCATGGGTTCTATTATGGCCTGACCTGATCGCTTGTGTTTCAAATGAATAGTCATCCCAATGGGATGTTTTTTTAGATTTATCGTTCATGAGCCTTTAAATTTCACTTTATGTTTACTTATCTTACGCGTTAATAAACACTTAGATTTCAATAACAAAACTGTCTGCATTTTGCTTCCTTTGCGCCTTATCATTTCGTAAAGCATCCAGACTTTCCAAGTAGTCAGCGTCAATATCTCCCGTGACATAAATATTGCTGAAGCAAGACGTATCAAAATGCTTAATCTCTTTATTTCCTATCCCCACGGCGGCAATGAGATCCTCATGATCCTGATAAAATAATTTATCAGCACCAATAACGGCCTGAATTTCTGCCACAGTTCGTTCATGTGCAATAAGCTCAGAAGGTGACGGCATATCTATACCATAAACATTGGGGTATCGAACCGGCGGCGCCGCCGATGAAAAATAAACTTTCTTTGCACCCGCATCGCGAGCCATCCCAATAATCTGTGCCGACGTGGTCCCCCTAACAATAGAGTCATCGACTAAAAGGACGTTCTTTCCCTCAAACTCTAACTTAATGGCATTTAATTTCTGGCGCACTGATTTCTCACGCAACTTTTGCCCCGGCATAATAAAGGTACGGCCAATATATCGATTTTTAATAAACCCTTCACGAAACTTCACTTTCAACTTCGCGGCTAACATAATAGCTGCCGTCCGACTGGTATCTGGAATAGGCATCACCACATCAATATCATGATCCGCCCACTCCCGTTTTATTTTTTCAGCTAATTTCTCACCCATTCGTAACCGGGCTTTATACACAGAAATATTATCAATCATTGAATCAGGGCGGGCAAAATAAACAAACTCAAAAATACAAGGCGCATGATCTATTTTGTCAGGATCCGCACATTGTGCGGTATGCAATTTACCACTGCGTTCAACAAAAACCGCCTCGCCGGGTTTAATATCCCGAGTCAGCTTAAAACCCAATGCGTCTAACGCGACATTTTCGGACGCCATCATATACTCTAAGCCATCTTCACTTTCTCGCTCACCAAAAACTATCGGGCGAATACCATTAGGGTCTCTAAAACCAACAATACCAAAACCGGTAATCATTGCCACAACAGCGTAGGCCCCTCGACAACGACGATGCACTTCAGAGACTGCATCAAAAACATCATCAACTGTTAACCGCGTTTTACCTTGGGATTGTAAGGCATTAGCCAAGACATTAAGAATCACTTCTGAATCTGATTCGGTATTAATATGTCGCTGATCTTGCGCAAATAAATCTTTTTTCAATGCTCTCGCATTAGTCAAATTCCCGTTGTGCGCTAAAGTAATACCAAAAGGGGAATTAACATAAAAAGGTTGTGACTCCGCAGAACTGGAACAACCTGCGGTAGGGTAGCGCACATGACCGATACCCATCGCACCGGGTAACTTCAACATATGTTCTGTTTTAAAAACATCACGGACTAAGCCATTTTCTTTCCGTAAAAACAAGCGTCCCTTCTCATAGGTTGCTATACCTGCCGCATCTTGCCCGCGATGCTGGAGCACAGTAAGTGCATCATATAACTCTTGATTTACATTGTTATGAGAAACAATTGCAGCGATACCACACATAATTTATCAACCTTAATCTGTAAAATTAATCCAACCTGACTTGCACAAAAAGCTAGCCATAGTCCAAATATCCCGCTAGGCCTTCGGGCAAATAAGCACGAAGCCATTCTGCTACTGACTGAAACGGCGGTATTAATTGCGATTCCCGCCACCAAGAATCTTGTGGCATCGGCGTCAATCCCGCCAAAACAATCACCACGGTTACAACCAAAACACCGCGCGCAATACCAAAAAACATGCCTAAAAATCGATCTGTACCGGTCAGCCCTGTTTTTTTAACTAACGCACCTAACAAATGCCCGACAAGCCCGCCCAACAACAAGGTCAAAAGCAGAAGTATCACAAACGATACTGCCATTCTAATCGAAGGGTATTCAATCCATTGGGCTAATAATACCGCAAAGTCTCGGCTATAATTCAACCCAACCCAAATGCCACAGCCCCAACTGAGCAACGATAATGCTTCTCGTATCAGCCCTCTAAACAAGCCAATAACCGTAGAAATAGCCACCAACCCTAATAACGCATAATCTATCCAAACCATGGCGAACTCACTGTAAACATCTCCCTTAAACAAACCTTAAGATGCATTGTTTGCATTTGTTCACGCCCCTTACTCAGGCATGAGCAGTCCTTTAAGCTGCGTCTTCTTAGTTAAAAACTGCAGCGTTTTTTCAGCACGTTTTCTATCTAATTCAGGCCCTATTCGAACCCGATACATGCCCTGAAAAAACTCCGTATAAACCGTGAATTTTTTCGATCGCAGATCATCTCTTAATCTTATGGCATGTTCCTGACTACCAAAACTACCCACCTGAATAACCCACCGAATTAATATTGGCTTTGATTTAACAAGATTTTTTTTCTTACCCACTGATGGATTACGATCACTTGAAGGCGCAACCCCTTTAGCTGAATTAAACGGCATGGGCGGTAGTGTTTCAACAAATATTTCCTCCGATAACTGAGGGATCTTCAATTCACTGAGAGAGCGTTGTTGTTGATCTGTCGTGTCATCCATTAACATCGGTAGGAAATAGGCCAGCAGTAAAGTAATCACCACTGTTCCCATTAGCCGTTGCTTTAATTTCTCATCCATTGTTATACCTCTTGACCTGAACGCTTAGACAAAAATGCCGACACTAAAAAGAAAGACCCAAATATAACAATTAAATCCTGACTTTGGGAATTATCTTGTGCTGCCGCCAATGTTTCATCAAAACTTGTAAACCCAGAAAAAACATTTTCAATTGAACAATTATTAAGTTCTGTAAGAACCTGTTCCACATCCGCACACCGAGGATTATCTAATGGCGCTATATACCAATGACTAACAATCGATTTCAACCGCTGACCCACACCCACAAAATCTTTATCTTTCATCATATTAAAAATAAGATGTATCTTCTTATCTGGAAAGGAAGAGATAAGATAGTCTCTTAATATATCCGCAGATAAAGGGTTATGCCCCACATCCAATAAAATCAGTGGCGTACCGTCAATAACTTGAAAACGTCCCGGTAATTGAACCTGCCGCAAACCATCCACAATAGCCTGTTCAGTCAAGGGTAACCGCGGTGACAATAAACTGAGTACTTGCAGAACGGCAGCGGCATTACCCATCTGGTGCTGACCCAATAAATTCGGGTGTGGTAAATGCGTTAACGTATCGGTATCGTTTGACCAGGTCCAGTCATCGTCGTTTTTTTTATACGAAAAATCCTTCCCGACCAAATAAAGCGGTGTGTGTAATTCTCTAGAATACGTTTCCATAATAGCCGGCGGGTCTATATCTCCAACAACTGCAGGTCGCCTAGATCTAAAAATACCCATTTTTTCCCGCGCAATGAGTTCACGAGTATCACCCAACCAGTCGCTATGATCAATGCCAATGCTGGGTATCAAAGCAACATCTGCATCGATAATATTAACCGCATCGAGTCGACCCCCGAGGCCTACTTCCAATAATTGAACATCTAACGCTGCTCGAGCAAAAATATCCAGCGCCGCTAAGGTACAAAATTCAAAATAACTTAAAGATGTTGTGCCCCGTACGGCTTCTATGCGCTCAAATGCTTGGCAAATCAACTCATCTCGAACCACAATACCGTTAATTCTTATCCGTTCATTATAGCGTTGTAAATGGGGCGAGGTATAGCTTCCCACACGGTAACCGCTTTGCCTTAAAATAGCATCCAGAAAGGCTACCGATGAGCCTTTTCCGTTCGTCCCCCCTACGGTAATCGTCAGCGGTCTATTAACGGGCTTTTCCAGCAACTGAAAAACCTTGAAAACTCGCTCCAAGCCTAAATCTATCTGCTTACTGTGGAGCGTTTCCTGCCATTGTAACCACCCGTGTAATGACTTGAAATGCATCGGTCCCCAACAAAAAAAGTCTCAAATAAAAAACAAACGCTACGGATCCTTACTCCACGCTGTTATCTTCTTGTTCTTCACTGGCAACAAAATCATTCATCTCTGAAACCGTAATCTCGGGCACTGCCGATACAAAGCCTTCATTGAACGGCCTATTCTCCATCAACATAGACAACATAGCCGCCACTTGATCACGTATCTCTAGACGATTTACGATCATATCAACCGCACCGTGTTCAACAAGGAATTCACTGCGTTGGAAACCTTCAGGCAATTTCTCTCGAACGGTTTGTTCAATGACACGGGGTCCTGCAAAACCAATTAACGCTTTAGGTTCAGCCAAGTTAATATCCCCCAGCATGGCTAAACTAGCGGATACGCCACCCATGGTAGGATCCGTTAAAAATGAAATAAAAGGCAGCCCAGCCTCAGACAAACGAGTCAAAGCGGCGCTAGTCTTTGCCATTTGAAACAAAGAGAATAGAGACTCCTGCATTCGCGCACCACCACTGGCGGTAAAGACAATAAAAGGCACCTCTAGTTCGAGACTGGCATTAACGCCGCGGACAAATTTCTCTCCAACAACAGAACCCATTGAACCGCCCATAAACCCAAAATCAAATGCAGCAGCAACAATTCCAGCCCCTTTTAGCTGTCCAGACA
The DNA here is from genome assembly GCA_012959905.1 of Methylococcaceae bacterium. Classification (GTDB taxonomy): domain Bacteria; phylum Pseudomonadota; class Gammaproteobacteria; order Methylococcales; family Methylomonadaceae; genus OPU3-GD-OMZ. The sequence continues at coordinate 32,789 of DUCI01000110.1, forward strand.
TTACCACCAAAGCATCATTCTCTTCGGTTTTCTTTTGTGCCTGAATCAAGCGATCCTTATACTTTTTACTGTCCTTAAACCGTAACGGATCGGTTGGCATTAACTGTTCACCAATCTCTACTCGGCCATCTGGATCCAAGAAAATATCTAACCGTCTCCGGCCGCCAATACGCATGTGATGATCACATTTTGGACAAACGTTAAGATTCTTTTCTAACTCAGAATTATATAAAATAGCGTTACACGCTGTGCACTTATTCCAAAGCCCTTCAGGAACAGCGCCCTTGGTTGATGCCGCCGTTCTGATTGAAGGAACTAATTTCTCAAACCAACTCATAGCGTACCCCTAGTCATTAACTTCATTATCCATGGCCTGACGCATAGCACTCAAAAGCGTAATAACCTCTTGCTTTGCCATACTCAGATCATCAATATTTTCTTGTATCTTATTGATAATAGCACTCCCTACCACAACCCCGTCAGCAATACGCGCAACCGATCTCGCATAACCGGCATCTTTGACGCCAAACCCAACCGCTATCGGTAAATCAGTATACTGCTTAATTTCGGCTACTTTTTCCTTTACATCGTCTGTATTCAGATGGCCTGCTCCGGTAACCCCTTTCAAAGAGACATAATAAATATAACCACTGCCTTTTGCAGCCATTTTTTTAATCCGTTCTTCCGTGCTGTTCGGTGCCAGTAAGAAAATAGGGTCAATCCCCACTGCTTTCAATAACGGCGCATACTCCTCTGCCTCTTCAGGCGGCATATCAACCGTCAATACACCATCAACACCGACACGGGCTGCGGCCTGCGCAAAATCTTCATAACCCATAAATTCAATCGGATTAAGGTACCCCATGAGCACAATTGGAGTCGCATTATCGTCTTTACGAAATTCTGCCACCATCGATAAAACGCGTGTTAAATTCATCCCTTGTTCTATGGCACGTTCACTCGCCTTTTGAATCACCGGCCCATCAGCCATAGGGTCTGAGAATGGAACCCCTAACTCAATCACATCGACCCCTGCTGCCACCATAGCATGCAACAAAGGAACCGTGAATTCTGGCGTCGGGTCACCCGATGTCACAAAAGGAATTAAGGCTTGTCGTCCAGACGCTGAAAGGTTCTGAAAAGTTTGCGCTAAGCGACTCATAACTCCACCCCTTCTCGTTCAGCCACCGTATGCATGTCTTTATCTCCACGCCCGGAAAGATTAACTAAAAGAACCTTGTCCTTACTCATGGTCGGCGCCAACTTCATCGCGTAAGCCAAAGCATGACTCGACTCTAAAGCCGGAATAATACCTTCCATTCGGGTTAATGTGTAAAAAGCTTCAACCGCCTCATCATCAGTTATATTGACATATTCAGCACGGCCAGAATCTTTCAGCCACGCATGTTCAGGCCCAACACCCGGATAATCTAATCCCGCAGAAATCGAATGCGTTTCGATAATTTGACCATGATCATCGGCAATAAGATAAGTTCTATTACCGTGTAATACACCGGGTCGTCCTGCGCCCAGTGTCACCGAATGACGTCCGGTTTCTACACCATCACCCGCAGCTTCAACGCCATACATTTTAACGGAAGTATCATCAATAAAAGGGTGGAACAAGCCAATGGCATTAGACCCCCCGCCAACACAAGCAATCAAAGCATCCGGTAGGCGCCCGATCATGGTTTGCAACTGTGCTTTGGACTCACGGCCAATAATCGTTTGGAAATCACGAACCAGTGCAGGATAGGGATGCGGCCCTGCCACCGTACCGATAATATAAAAGGTATCATCGACATTCGTAACCCAATCTCGCATCGCTTCATTGAGCGCGTCTTTCAATGTTTTAGAACCCGAATCGACCGAGACTACTTTCGCGCCTAACAAACGCATCCGATAAACATTCTGAACTTGTCGGGCAACATCAACCGACCCCATATAAACAACACACTCCAAACCGAGTCTTGCGGCAACTGTTGCCGTGGCAACACCGTGTTGACCGGCCCCTGTTTCAGCAATGATACGGGTCTTTCCCATTCGTTTAGCTAATAAGGCCTGGCCAATCGCATTATTAATTTTATGCGCGCCAGTATGATTTAAATCCTCACGCTTTAAGTAGATTTGCGCCCCGCCCAGCTCACGACTCCAGCGTTCAGCGTGGTAGATCGGGGATGGCCTTCCCACGTAATAGTGTAAGTCTTTATCCAATTCCGCTAAGAAATCTGGATCTTTAGCATATTTTTGATAAGCCTCATCTAACTGTTTGATGGGCACCATCAGTGTTTCTGCAACGAACTTGCCCCCATAAGGCCCAAAATGACCTGCTTCATCAGGCATATCATATTGCAAATTATTTTCTTCTGTCACCTAACTCTACCTCTGTGATCAACGCTACTATTTTAGTTATATCTTTCATGCCTTTATAACGTTCGACGCCACTACTCACATCGAGCGCATAAGGCTGAGCCTGTCCGATCGCTTGTTGCGCATTTTCAACGCCAATTCCACCCGCCAGAACAATCGGTATCGGGAAATTTTCCGGTATTAAATTCCAATCAAAATGATGCCCTGTCCCCCCTTTCAGATCAGGGTGATAAGTATCCAGCAACAACGCCGAGGCATCATAAAAATCTTCAGCTATCTGCATTAAATCGGTTTCAGGACGCATTCGAACGGCCTTCACAAAAGGACGCCCGAGTGACCGACAAAAAGTAGCCGTCTCATCACCATGAAACTGTATCAGGTCAATGGGCACCTGAGACAACACCTCTTCAATAGCCCCCTGAGAGGCATCAACAAACAAACCCACCGTCGTCACAAATGCCGGCACTGCCGCGACAATTTTCTGCGCTTGCTCTAAGGTAACATGCCGTGGACTGGGCGGATAAAACACTAAACCAATAGCATCAATACCCTCAGAAGCTGCAGCCACTGCATTTTCTGGGTCAGTAAAGCCACATACTTTGATTCGGGTCCGCATGATCCTCAAGGCTCTTCAAAGTCGGTGATTATACCATAGAGTTAAAAAATTTCCCCTATACGTGAAGCGCTGATAGTCCGTTGAGAACAGATTATTCAATCAAATCGCGCCGCATTAACGGGTAACGCATTAAATATAGGGTGATTAACCATGCCGTATTCAGGCGGATAAAAAACCCCCCCTAAGTAAAGCCCATGTGGCGATGCGGTTGCCGATGCTAAACGTCGGTCCTTTTTTTCCAATAACTGTTCACACCAATCCACGGGCTGTTTACTTTTGCCAATTTCCATTAAGGCCCCGGCAATATTTCTAACCATATGATGCACAAAGGCATTGGCACATAAATCAATGATTATAGTGTCATCTTCTTGATAAACCTTAATAAAATACATCAGTCGACGAGGGCTCTTTGACTGACACCGTAGTGCTCTAAAAGAAGTAAAATCATGGTTACCCACCAAATATTGAGCCGCTTCATGCATCCGGGTCACATTCAGCACAGGAGAGCACCAGGTCACCTGATGGTGTCGCAGCGCTGACTGGGTAGGCCGATTTAAAATAATGTAACGATAAAAACGCGCAATAGCACTGTATCGAGCATGGAACCCTTCCTGAGCGTCTTGAACCCAGAGTAAGCGAACATCGTCCGGCAAATAGGTATTTGCACCCATTAACCATGATCGGTGTGTTCGAATCACATCGGTATCCATATGAACGACTTGCTCAAAAGCATGTACACCACTATCCGTACGCCCGGCACAAATAACCGAAACGGGCTCATTAGCAACGGTCGCTAAGGCCTGCTCAAGGACTAACTGCACGGTCCTCAGTCCACGCTGCCACTGCCACCCTGAAAACTGGCTACCATTATATTCAACACCCATGACTAATCGACTCATCGCTTTAATCCAAACCGTTAGTTAAATTAAGTCCATTTACTCATGAATCAAGACCCGCTCTCCAACTACGGCGAGATCAAACAACGCGACAACATCGTTATTTTTCATTCTGACACAGCCATGAGATTGTGGTGTTGATGTAACCAGGTCATCCGGGCTACCGTGAATATAAATATATCGCCACCCAGAATCGACCGGACCGTATCGGTTTCGCCCCGGCTCAAGTCCTACCAACCACAAAATACGCGTCAAAATCCAATCGCGCTCAGGACTTATCGCCGCTAGACCAGTCGTATAAATTTCACCCGTTGCTCTACGGCCTGAAAATACCGTATGCAAAGGCGCCTTCGCACCCATTTTCGCCTTAATTTTATGCCAGCCTCGCGGGGTACACTCACTACCCATTTCCTCACCGGGGCCATTTTTTGCTGTCGAAACGATAAAATCTCGACACACTTGACCGTCACGGATTACGGATAACTTTTGTGCGTTTAAATCAATATCTAAATAATCAGCACAACACATATCAGTTGCCATCACTGACGACGAAAAACCGCAATAGATTCAACATGCGACGTTTGCGGAAACATATCCATCACGCCCGCTTTTTCTAAACGGTACCCTAACTCATTAACCAAAATACCCGCATCTCTGGCGAGCGTTGCAGGATTACACGACACATAAACAATACATTCCGGCTTCCACTTCGGTATCCAAGCTAAGACTTCAGCAGCCCCTGCGCGAGAAGGGTCCAATAATACCTTAGTAAACGTTTGTGCCACCCAAGATTGCGCTGACAAATCACCAAATAAATCCGCCTTAAAAAAATCAACATTGCTTATATTATTTAAGCGCGCATTTTCTTGTGCATGATTAACCAGAGGCAAATCCCCTTCAACACCCACGACATGACCGGCATAACGAGCCAAAGGCAAGGTAAAATTCCCTAACCCACAAAACAAATCCAACACCCGGTCTTCTTTCGTCAACGCCAATATGTCAATAACACGATTAATCATCTTTCGATTAATCGTCGAATTAACCTGCGTAAACATCGTTGGCTTGAAGTTAAAATTAACCTGATGATCCGGCAAAGCATAACTGGGCATCATCCCCCCATCGGGCCACAACGGGATAATTGAATCGGGCCCTTTCGGTTGTAAATAAATCACCATATTATGGTTTTTTGCAAAATCTCGAATAATGGCACAATCCTCATCGGTCGGCGGCTCCAATACCCGAATAGCCAACACCACATCACTGTCACCAATGGCAACTTCAATTTGTGGTATTTTATCTTTAATGGTCAGTTGGCCAATCATCGCTGAGAGCTCCATTAGCCGCTCACCCACCGCGGGATGCATAACACGACACGACTCAATATCCGCTAAAAAAGGTTGCCGCCGCTCTCTGAAGCCGACTAAAACACGGCCTTTCTTAGCGACATATTTAACCCCCATTCGTGCCTTTTGTCGGTACCCCCAAAAAGGTCCTGTTAAAGGCTCCCAAATAAGGGGAATATCCAGCTTACCAATCCGTTTAAATTGATCTTCTAATATCGCCTGTTTGATTCCTATCTGTAAAGGTTCTTTAACATGTTGAAAACTACAACCCCCACAAACGCCATAATGAGGGCATCCCGGCTCCCCGCGTTCGGGTGCTGACGTGATAACGTTAACAACCTTACCTTCTGCATAATCACGGCGACTATCGGTATAAATAAATTCTACCTCCTCACCCGGCAATGCTTCATCAACAAAAACAACCTTTCCGTCAACATGCGCCACCCCTCGACCATCATGCGCAAAGGATTCTATAGTCACCTTCACGGGTGCTTCGGGTAATTTCTTTTTCTTGTATCGCCTTCTTGCCATGGATAATCTTTTGCCTCTTAACTAATAATGTCTCTACTCAAAATAATATCTGTTTATACGGAAAACACACCGGTTGACAAGTAACGATCACCCCGATCACAAATAATAGTCACGATCACTTTTCCCTCTAACTTCTCGCCTAATTGCAAAGCCGCCGCAACGGCGCCACCTGACGAAATACCTGCAAAAATACCTTCTTGAGCGGCTAAAGCGCGCGCGGTATCTTCTGCCTGCTGTTGATCCACATCTAGAATGTAATCGATTTGAGCAGGATCATATATTTTAGGCAAATACTCTTCAGGCCAACGACGTATACCCGGTATCTTGGCGCCATCTTTGGGTTGTACACCGACGACTTCAATGGCATCATTTTGTTCTTTCAAAAAACGCGACGTCCCCATAATAGTCCCCGTCGTCCCCATAGAGCTCACAAAATGCGTCACTTGACCGTCGGTATCACGCCAAATTTCAGGCCCTGTCCCTTCATAGTGTGCCCTCGGATTATCGGGGTTTGCAAATTGATCTAACACTCGACCCTGACCTGCAGCTTCCATTTTCCGGGCTAAATCAATCGCTCCTTCCATACTCTCTTCTGCCGGCGTGAGGATCAGTTCAGCACCATACGCTGCCATTGAGGCTCGACGTTCGACGCTCATATTATCCGGCATAATCAGAGTCATTCGATAGCCCTTGATCGCTGCCGCCATGGCTAATGCAATACCGGTATTGCCACTCGTTGCTTCGATAAGACGATCGCCCGGCTTAATTTCACCGCGGCGCTCAGCCTGTTGAATCATACTTAAAGCCGGGCGATCCTTAACCGAACCGGCAGGATTATTGCCTTCTAACTTAACCCAATACGTATTACTTGAATTGCCCGGCAAGCGCTGCAACTTAACCAACGGTGTATTGCCGACAAATGCCTCGATTGTAGATCCACTCATAACGTAGCCCCCTTCACACCCATCACCCTAACCACTGACGCGCATTGGCAAACAATCGCATCCACGGCCCATATTCTCCCCAATCACCGGGATGCCAAGAATTCTGAATCGTCCTAAAACAACGCTCGGGGTGAGGCATCATAATCGTAAAACGACCATTCTCAGAAGTCAGCCCCGTCACACCCATTACCGAGCCGTTCGGGTTCGCTGGAAAGGCAACCGTTTTCTGCCCGTAGTTATCGACATAGGCTAATGCAACCTGACTGGCTCGCTGAGCGGCCTCTAACTGACCGGTTTGAAAAACGGCCCGCCCTTCACCATGCGCAATAGAGACTGGCATGGTCGATCCGGCCATACCCGCCAATAAAATAGACGGCGAGTCCAGCACTTCAACCATCGCCACGCGTGCTTCAAACTGCTCCGAAGTATTACCAACAAATTGTGGCCAATGATCCGTACCCGGAATTAAAGCTTTCAAACCTGAAAGCATTTGACAACCATTACAGACCCCTAATCCAAAGGTATCTTGTCGCTCAAAAAAGTCCTGGAACTGTAATCGCACATAGTCATTAAACAAAATAGACTTTGCCCAACCCCCGCCTGCGCCTAAAACATCGCCATATGAAAAGCCACCGCAAGCAACAACACCTTGGAATTCACGCAAAGAAATTCGTTGCTCCAACAGATCACTCATATGAACATCAATCGCGGTAAAACCGGCCCGATCAAAGGCAGCGGCCATTTCCACATGACCATTAACACCCTGCTCTCTTAAGATCGCCACCTTGGGTCTATAACTCCCGATAAAAGGAGCGGTGATATCCTCATGTACGTCAAAGGTTAATTGTGCATTGAGCCCGGGATCAGCATCATCCAAAATTTGTTTAAACTGTTGTTCTGCACACGCCGGGTTATCTCTTAATGCCTGCATATGAAAACTCGTTTCTGACCACTTCTGCTGTAACTGAGCCCGAGACTGTGAAAACACAACGTTGCCACCGGCTTGAATAGTAAATTCAACTTGCGAACTCAATGTCCCGACAATATGGCTACAAGCAGACAATCCTGCTTGCTCAAGACACCTTAAAACAGCGCTTTTATGCGCCGCAGAGACTTGAATAAGCACACCCAACTCTTCATTAAAAAGAGCCGCCAAAAGATCATCACCCAAAGCATCAAGTGTTAGCGCAACCCCTAAACGGCTGGCAAACATCATCTCAACAGCAACCGCTAACAAGCCACCATCAGAGCGGTCATGATAAGCCAATAATAACTCACGTTGGTTAAGTGTCTGAATGGTTTCAAAAAACGATTTAAACAAAATAGCATCATCCAAATCCGGCGACACATCACCTAACTGCTGATAAACCTGCGCTAAAACCGAACCCCCTAAGCGATTCTTTCCTTGTCCTAAATCGATTAAAATAAGTACACTGTCGACATCCTGAAGCTCTGGGGTCAGCGTTTTATAAATATTCTCAACCGGGGCAAATGCGGTGGTTATCAACGAGACCGGTGCCGTCATCGACTTGGCTTGATCATCTTCTTGCCAAACCGTTTTCATCGATAACGAATCTTTACCCACAGGAATTGCAATCCCCAAGGCTGGACATAATTCCATGCCCACCGCCTTGACCGTTTCGAATAAAGCGGCATCTTCACCACCAAAACCAGCCGCTGCCATCCAGTTCGCCGACAATTTCACCCGCCCTAATTCACCAATGGCTGCCGCTGCAAGATTAGTCAACGCCTCACCGATGGCTAATCGTCCTGATGCGGGTGCATTAATAACCGCCACCGGCGTTCTTTCACCCATCGCCATCGCCTCACCACTCTGTGCATAAAAACCAGAGGCCGTGACGGCAACATCGGCAACAGGAACTTGCCACCGCCCCACCATTTGATCTCGGACAACCAGGCCAGTCACCGACCGGTCGCCAATAGTAATCAGAAAACTTTTATCCGCAACCGCAGGAAAAGACAAAACCCGTTGAATGGCCTCAGGCAAGGACACCTCTGATCGATCAAACGGCTGAACACGGGGCGATTGACGTTTAACATCACGATGCATTTTAGGTGCTTTACCAAACAATAAAGACATCGGCAGATTAACAGCATCCTGGTTTAGTAGATTATCGGTTAATTGTAATTGCTCTTCTTCAATGGCTTCGCCAATGACTGCATACAAACACTTTTCTTTCTGGCAGAACGATTCAAACAAGGGTAATGATTCTGGCATGATCGCCAAGATATAACGTTCTTGCGCTTCATTGCACCAAATCTGCATCGGCGACATGCCTGGATCCGCATTTAATATTTTACGTAATTCAAAGCGACCACCGCGATCACAATCATGAATAATTTCAGGAACCGCATTAGATAAACCACCGGCCCCCACATCATGAATAGAAACTATGGGCGAGTCATCGCCGAGCGCCGAACAATGATTAATGACTTCCTGGCATCGCCGCTCCATTTCTGGATTTTCACGTTGTACCGAAGCATAATCTAGCTGAGCGGAAATTTCACCTGACGATTGTGACGACGCCGCACTGCCACCGAGCCCGATTAACATTGCAGGCCCCCCTAAAACTATAATCAGCGCACCGGGGGGGATAATATTTTTATTAACCAACATAGGACGAATATTACCCATGCCGCCAGCGATCATAATCGGTTTGTGATAACCCAACAAATGCGCATCGGCAGACGCCACAGCAGGCTGCTCAAAACTACGAAAATAACCTGCCAAATTAGGCCTGCCAAATTCATTGTTAAAGGCCGCCCCACCCAGTGGAGCCTCCAACATAATATCCAGTGCTGACGCAATACGCTCAGGCTTACCGTAATCAACTTCCCACGGCTGCGACAATCCGGGTATTTTTAAATTAGATACCGAAAAACCGGTGAGTCCTGCTTTGGTTTGTGACCCCAACCCAGTTGCCCCCTCATCTCTTATTTCACCGCCAGAACCGGTGGCAGCACCGGGATAGGGTGAAATAGCCGTCGGGTGATTATGGGTCTCAACCTTCATCAGAAGGTGCGCATCCTCATCAATATAACCATACTGACCGGTCATCGGATTACGAATAAAAACGTCTGCCCGAGAGCCTTCGATAACAGAAGAATTATCACTGTAGGCGGACAAAACACCGCCCGGATTACAGTTATAGGTATTACGAATCATAGCGAACAACGATTGATCCTGCTCGACGCCGTCCACAGTCCATTGCGCATTAAATATTTTATGCCGACAATGTTCAGAATTGGCCTGTGCAAACATCATCAATTCCACATCGGTTGGGTCTCGCCCTAGATCCTGAAAACTAGTCAGTAAATAATCTATTTCATCGGCCGACAAGGCCAAGCCTAGCTGTTCGTCAGCCTGAACCAAAGCTGCTCGACCTTGTTCTATAACCGCAATGGTTGCCAGCGGTTGCGGCGGTGCCTGTACAAAAATATCCGGCTGCTCTGGGCTCAACCAAACGGCTTGAGTCATCCGATCGAACAACACCTCAGCCAAAGACGGCAAATCACCCTTCACATCGACTTCACCCGCAACCGTTACCCGGTATTCGATTGCTCGCTCAATACGCAAGACCTCGGCTAAGCCACAACGCTGTGCGATTTCCGTGGCTTTACTTGACCACGGTGAAATAGTCCCGGGTCGAGGAATGACTAAAATCGGCAACCCGTCATCAGCAGTATCGTTGACAACATCGCCATAATCCAACAATTGCTCCAATTGCGCCAATTGCGCACCGGTTAATGATTGGCCCTCAATATTAACAAAGTGAACGAAACGTGCTGACAACGCCCCAATATGTCGGTTAATACCCTGAAGTTCGCGTAATAACTTTTCGGTTCGAAATAAAGAAAGCGCCCTAGGGCCTGATAGTCTTAGCATGGTGATTTTTTAGGTAAAATCCAATCATCTCATCGAAATGGCTAGATGTGTTTTTGTCATTCGTCAGCCAAATCTTCTTTGATGGCCTGCTCTAAAATTTTTAATATTTCTAAACTTTCATGTGGCGGCGGAGGATCTGCATTTTCATTCAGCAGCATGATGTCACTCCGCCCATTACTGTCAAAAACTCGTATTTGATACCCCTGCTCGCGCGTAGGATCCTCGCCAAAGATAAAATCAAACTCATTAAGTAGCGACCCATCTTCAATGGGCGTCTTATTCCAGTCATATTGAATAAAATAAATAGCATTCGCCTGATTCCTCGCAACGATTTCTATGCCTTCACGAATCAATGCTTTACCGACTATCCGCCACGCTAAATCATAAGATTTAGCCATTTCTAAACGCGGCGACCCGCCGGTATAGCTCACGAGCCGAACCACTTGTGTTGGCGACAAGGCTTGTTGCTCGGGTGATAAAGAAGCGCTTTTCGTGGCTTGCGCCGCTCTTTTAACTTCTGTTAATTGCCGCTCTAACGCATTGTTTCGTAAATCCACCGGTATCTCTAAAACCGGCAACTCAGTGCTGTTTCGATACTCAATTTGTTTGTCGGGAAAGTAAGTCTGAATACGGGTACAGCCAGAAGCACAGAAAACAACGAGGACAATGAATACCCGCCACAAGACTCCAGAAGCCACAACGCCACGCTTGGACATTAGATTACTTCAGCTTGCTGCATGGCCTCTTTAACCACTGCAAAACAGTCTGCTGTGAGCCAGGTTAGTGGCAGACGAATGCCCTGATCAATCAAGCCCATTTCACTCACGGCCCATTTAACAGGGATGGGGTTTGCCTGAACAAATAAGTGCTTATGTAAGCCCGTTAATTTTTCATCCGCAGCTAACGCGGCCGTACGATCACCCGCAACCGCAGCAACAACCATATCATGCATTAACTGAGGCGCGACATTTCCAGTCACGGTAATAACCCCTTGCCCACCTAATAAACAGAATGCACACGAAGAAGCATCATCCCCCGAATACAGCGCAAAATCATCACCGCATGATTGACGTAACACCAAAACACGATCAAGATCGCCAGTAGCCTCTTTTACGCCCACAATATTGTCAAGGACCGATAACCTGGCAACCGTTTCTGGCAACATATCACACGCTGTTCGCCCTGGAACGTTATACAAGATCTGCGGAATATCAACCGCCGTGGCCACAGCCTGATAATGCAAAAAAAGCCCTTCTTGTGTCGGCTTGTTATAATAGGGCGTCACTAATAAGCAAGCATCCACGCCCACTTCTTTGGCGCGCTGCGTCAAGGCTATGGCTTCTGTGGTGGAGTTTGCACCCGTGCCGGCTATCACCGGAATACGTCCATTAACTTGTTTGACCACCGCCTGAACAACCGCCATGTGATCATCGGCATCAAGGGTAGCCGACTCCCCAGTCGTCCCAACCGCAACAATGGCATCGGTCTTCTGCTCAACATGGAATTCAACTAATTGATCAAGACGTGCATAATCAATGTTCCCATCCACACCCATCGGCGTCACTAACGCAACAATACTACCTTGAATCATTCATTTGTCTCAAAATGGTTAAAATATTAGGACAGCCACTCAACATACACAGACAACAGTTTCTTTGTGTGCCATCGCTTTATTATATAGCGTCATTATAACGAAATGACTCAAAAACAATACTCTATCTTTAGGCTAACCGTTTTTTCTCAGCGACCCGTTGACGTTGTTTCTCCTTATCACGGTATTTTAACCCACGTCGTTCTCGGTTATCGCTGTTAACATCAGAGCCGATATGCTGAACGCCCCGTGCTCGCGATAATTCCATTTGTTTTTCACGCTCTTTAAAGCGTTGTCGCTGCTGCTCATCCACCTTGTCAAAGCAATGGGGACAACTCACCCCTTGAATATAATGCTCACTGGCTTTATCGGCCTCACTCACCGGGTACCGACAGGCAAAACATTGGTCATATTGCCCTTTCACTAAACTATGATCAACCGCAACGCGATTATCAAAAACAAAGCACTCCCCCTGCCACATCGAATCAGCTTTCGGCACTTCCTCTAAATATTTCAGGATCCCACCTTCCAAATGATAAACCGCTTCAAAACCTTGCTCTTTCAGATAAGCGGTGGACTTTTCACACCGTATTCCACCGGTGCAATACATCGCTATTTTCTTATGCTGCTCTGGATTTAAGTTAGCCTTAACATACTGCGGAAATTCACGAAAAGTTTCTGTTTTAGGATTGACCGCACCTTGGAACTGACCAATATTCACCTCGTAATCATTGCGGGTATCGACCAACAGAACGTCGGGGTCCGAAATTAACGCATTCCATTCACTGGGCTTCACATAAGTACCGACAATTTTATTGGGGTCAATCGTTTCAACCCCCATCGTAACGATCTCTTTTTTCAACTTGACCTTGGTGCGATAAAAAGGAACGGTTTCATCAAACGATTCTTTATAACGCACACCGACTAAGCGCTGATCATTTTCAAACCAACTGTAAAGTGCATCAATTGCAGCCCTTGAGCCTGCGACCGTCCCATTGATGCCTTCTTTCGCCAATAAAATCGTCCCTTTAATTTCATGCGTTGTCAGCACAGACAACAAGGGCTTTTGTAACTGCTCAAAATCTTCCAGACGCACAAACTTATACAACGCCGTCACTACACAATCAACCATATTCAACAAACCTCTATCAGACCCCTGGACCGTAAATCCAGATCAAATTAAACCAATCGTTTATTTTACCTGATCTTAGACCTTGGCGCCTGACCGATTCAATTAAGGAAAACTAATTTCATCCGCGCCCTCATCCCAAGGCACATACCGTGTCATGACCGCCGAAAAAAAGGGCGCCTCAAGCAATCGGTCTAACCATGCCCCCACTAAAGGATAAGACGATTGATCAAACCAGACGCGATCAACCTGCGCAAATTGCCTAATAAATGGAAAAATAGCCATATCAGCAAGCCCCGCCCTATCACCGAACAAATACGTGCTAGCCACTAATTTAGTTTCTAACCGCGCCAAAAATAACCCGCCTTGGCCTCGGTAATAATCAACCGGATAATCAGGGTACCGATCACTGTATTTATAGCGATCCAACCAGAACTTAAATTCACCGTCATTGTGCGCGATTAACGCCTCGGTCTCCGCTCGTTTTATCGGATGCAATCCCTTTAGCCACTGATCGGGGTCATGATGCTGCAACGCAAAAAGCATAATGTCATAGCTTTCATCGATCACTTGACCATGGGGCAAGATTAAAACCGGAACCGTCCCTTTGGGAGAACATTGCAATAAAGATGGCGGCTTATGACGCAAAACAACTTCACGCAAGACAACCTTAAAACCACTGTAATGAAGCGCAAGCCGGGCCCTAATCGCATAAGGACAGCGTCGAAACGAATATAAAACTGGAGCTGCCACGAGCTCTCCTGTAGTAGACACTAACATGATAAAAAAGCAGGCCAAATTAACTGTAATTTTAACACACCCCCCTTGCACCGGCCGTCTATTCCATAGCAAATACGTTACTGATCACCAGGACTCATCCACAGCTATTTTTAAAACACCCTAAGCCATACCGCCTTATTACGCTGATTTTTTAAATCAATGTTTATCATCGCACCGATAACATGGAATAATACAGTTTTTCAAACAACCTCCTTTGCACTCATGGCTCAATATATCTACACAATGAATGGCGTTGGCAAAATCGTCCCGCCTAAAAAATATATTCTGAAAGATATCTACCTCTCCTTCTTTCCCGGCGCAAAAATTGGTGTCTTGGGGCTCAATGGCTCAGGAAAGTCAACGTTATTACGAATCATGGCCGGCATTGACACAGAAATTGAAGGCGAAGCACGCGCTCAATCCGGTATAAAAATAGGCTACTTAGCACAAGAACCCGAACTTGACCTCAGCAAAGATGTTCGCGGCAATGTAGAAGAAGGCGTTGCCGAAACCAAAGCCCTACTGGACCGTTTCAACGCCGTCACTAATGCCTTTGCAGATCCCGATGCTGACTTTGACAAACTCCTTACCGAACAAGCCGAACTACAAGACAAAATTGATGCTGCAGGCGCTTGGGAACTTGAAAGACAACTTGAAATTGCTGCCGATGCGCTCCGCCTACCGGACTGGGATGCCGATATCAGCACCTTATCAGGCGGTGAAAAACGCCGGGTTGCACTCTGCCGCCTACTCCTTTCAAACCCGGACATGCTTTTACTCGACGAGCCCACTAACCATCTTGATGCCGAGTCTGTTGCCTGGCTTGAAACTTTTCTTCACAATTTCCCCGGCACCGTAGTCGCCGTCACCCATGACCGTTATTTTCTCGATAATGTCGCAGGCTGGATCTTAGAACTTGATCGCGGCCAAGGGATCCCTTGGGAAGGCAACTACTCTTCTTGGCTTGAACAAAAACAAAACCGCCTGGCAATGGAGGAAAAGCAGGAGTCATCACGACAAAAAGCCATGAAAGCAGAGCTCGAATGGGTTAGAACTAACCCCAAAGGCCGCCATGCTAAGAACAAAGCCCGTCTTGCGCGATTTGACGAACTCTCACAACAAGACACCCAAAAAAGAAACGAAACCCAAGAGATCTATATCCCACCCGGCCCACGCTTAGGCGATGTTGTTGTTGAAGCCTCAGCGCTACAAAAGGGCTTTGGTGACAAACTCCTGATCAATGACCTTAACTTTACTTTACCCCCCGGCGGCATTGTCGGCATTATAGGCCCAAACGGAGCCGGTAAAACTACCTTGTTTCGTATGATCGCCAATGAAGACACGCCCGACAGCGGCTCGTTAAAACTCGGCTCCACCGTTCAACTCGCGTATGTCGAGCAATCTCGAGACGAACTTAATAACAACAAAACGGTTTGGGATGATATTTCCGATGGCCTGGACACCATTACCGTCGGCAATTACCAGACCCCTTCGCGCGCCTATGTCAGTCGTTTTAATTTCAAAGGATCTGACCAACAAAAGCGCATTGGCGATCTTTCCGGCGGTGAGCGCAACCGAGTTCACCTGGCTAAGTTACTCAAAAGCGGTGGCAACCTACTGTTACTCGATGAACCGACTAATGACTTAGATGTTGAAACCTTACGCGCACTTGAAGAAGCACTGCTCAGTTTCCCGGGTTGTGCTGTGGTTATTTCGCATGACCGCTGGTTCCTTGACCGAATCGCCACGCATATTCTCGCTTTCGAAGGCAATAGTGAGGTGGTCTGGTTTGAAGGTAACTATGCCGACTACGAAACCGATCGCCATCGCCGACTCGGAACCGATGCCGACAACCCGCACCGCATTAAATACAAAAAAATCAACTAAGCCAAGACCCTAGGTCGGCAGTGGACTTCCTCAGTTTTAACGCTAGAAATCCACTGCCACACGCTGTAACACCTTCTCAATCCCACAAACCCCTTCAACACATCGAAACCGACACGCCTAAGAGAAATATTTGGCCAAATTAATGATTTATCTCTGTTTTTATATCATTTTAGATTATAATAATCGGTTATTTACAGCTGGTTAACCTTGCACTTATTAACACAGCCACTACCGTGTTTTTGCTAACCTATCAATGCCTGACAGCCCAACGCAACTTAGCTTGAAGTGGCCTCAGCTGATAACCCTGCAAGAAAGATTTTAATATTCATTTTCAGAGTACAAACATGACAGACTTATCGCTATACAGAAACATCGGTATTTTCGCGCACGTAGATGCCGGAAAAACAACAACCACAGAAAGAATTCTAAAACTAACCGGCAAAATCCATAAAATCGGTGAAGTACATGATGGTGCAGCGACAACAGACTTCATGGAGCAAGAACAAGAACGCGGCATTACGATCCAATCCGCTGCCACAACCTGTATGTGGAATGATCACCGATTAAATATCATCGACACCCCCGGTCACGTTGACTTCACCATCGAAGTATATCGCTCACTTAAAGTTCTTGATGGTGGCGTGGGTGTTTTCTGTGGTTCTGGCGGTGTTGAACCTCAATCTGAAACAAACTGGCGTTATGCGAATGATTCTGAAGTTTCTCGGATTATCCTTGT
>DUCI01000110.1:49531-58907 GCA_012959905.1 Methylococcaceae bacterium
AGGGGCAGATTTCTATCGTGTGGTCAAACAGATTGAAGATGTTCTTGGCGCCCACCCTCTGGTCATGGTTTTACCGATCGGTACCGAAGATGACTTTGTTGGGGTTGTTGATCTGCTCACGCGTAAATCATGGATTTGGGACAATTCTGGTGACCCGACTAAATACACCATTGAAGACGTTCCTGCTGACATGGTAGATCTAGTTGAAGAATGGCGTGAAAAACTCATCGAAACCGCCGTTGAACAAGACGATGACGCAATGGAAAAATACTTGGATGGCGAAGAACCTTCATTGGAAACGCTCAAAGCTTGTATTCGTAAAGGCACCACTGATCTTGTCTTCTTCCCAACGTATTGTGGCTCAGCCTTTAAAAACAAAGGCATCCAGCTGGTACTGAATGCCGTTGTGGACTACCTACCGAGCCCAACTGAAGTTAAACCACAACCCGAAGTTGATGAAGAGGGTGTTGAAACCGGCGAATACGCGATCGTGGATATTAACAAACCACTACGCGCACTGGCTTTTAAAATCATGGATGACCGCTACGGCGCCCTGACTTTCATTCGGATTTATTCCGGAAAAATAGACAAAGGCGACTCTATTCTTAATAGCTTTACCGGAAAAACTGAACGCATCGGTCGACTCGTTGAAATGCATGCTGATGAACGTATCGAACTCAGTAGCGCCCAAGCCGGTGACATTGTCGCGATTGTCGGCATGAAAAATGTTAAAACCGGTCACACCTTATGCTGCCCTAAAAACCCGGCAACGCTAGAACCTATGGTTTTCCCAGACCCCGTTATTTCTATTGCGGTGTCTCCTAAAGACAAAGCCGGTTCTGAAAAAATGGGTATTGCTATCGGCAAAATGATCGCTGAAGACCCTTCTTTCCGTGTTGAAACCGACGAAGACAGCGGCGAAACCATCTTAAAAGGTATGGGTGAACTTCATTTAGACATCAAAGTTGATATCTTAAAACGTACCCACGGCATTGATGTTGAAGTTGGAAAACCACAGGTCGCTTACCGCGAAACCATCACCAAAAAAATCGAAGACAGCTATACCCATAAGAAGCAATCAGGTGGTTCTGGTCAGTTCGGTAAAATTGACTTCACTCTTGAGCCTGCAGAACCTGGCGAAGGCTTTGTCTTTGAATCTAAAGTAACCGGTGGTAATGTTCCTAGAGAGTTCTGGCCGGCCATTGAGAAAGGCTTTAAAAATAGCATGGCTATTGGCGTTATGGCGGGATTCCCTTGCCTTGATGTAAAAGTCACCTTACTTGACGGTGGCTTTCATGCCGTTGACTCCTCCGCGGTAGCCTTTGAAATTGCAGCTAAGGCCGCTTATCGCCAGTCTATCCCTAAAGCGGGTCCACAACTGATTGAACCGATCATGAAAGTGGATGTATTTACTCCAGATGCTCACGTGGGTGACGTTATTGGTGACTTGAACCGTCGACGCGGCATGATCCAAGGACAAGATGCAGGCGTTAGTGGTGTTCGCGTTAAAGCACAAGCCCCGTTAAGTGAAATGTTTGGCTACATTGGCGACCTTAGAACCATGACTTCGGGTCGCGGGCAGTTTTCAATGGAATTCTCACATTACTCTCCGTGCCCTAAAAACGTGGCCGAAGATGTGATTAAAGAAGTTAAAGAACGCCAAGCAAAAAGCTAGCAGTAGCTCAACTTGAGAACAATAAAAAAGGGTGGCTATTTTAGCCACCCTTTTTTTATCGTCCTTATTTTTTTAGCCACCACCCGGTAAAATTATTGGGTCAGTGTTTCCAACTGGGTTATCAACACCCATGCCTGCTGATCATCATGACCACAGACATCAACCACAGCTTTAAAATGGCTGCAGACTGCCGGGCGATCAGGCAAGCCAAACAGCTGACACTGATTATCCTCGGTGAGTTGAATACAGCGAATACCGGCCGGCTTTCCTTCTGGCATCCCTGGAATAGGTGAGCTAATAGACGGGGCAATACAACACACACCACAACCCACCCGACACTCCACCCTAGCCACCTAAAATGACATCAAACCCAGACATAAATTGACTCACACGGGCTCGCGAAATCGTCTTAACCGGCAACGTCAACTGCTCTAAAATCAGCCCCTTTTCCATTAACGATTCCGTTTCAACCCACAAGTCGTTAACGTCATAGAGTGCCAAGGCATCAAAAATGGCTAGCGTTTCCTTGTGCTCATACTGTTCAGCAGATTGCCCACGAAATAACTGAAAAACACTTTCATCCAAAAACAATAAACTCACCAACCGATCAAAAGCGGCCAGGGTTAAAATAATATCAAGCTGTTCTTGAACATGGATACTGCCATGGGGCGGATGGCGCATAATGATTAGATACTTCTTCATGCTCCGGGGAAAACAATAAAACGGTCGGCGTTGATTGTCGCCTCAACTAACTGACCCAGCCCAGAAATACGAAAACCGGGAGCCAAATCCTGATCAGTTCTATTTTGACGCCTTGATTCTTCTAGAGATAATAATCCGCGTCGCTGTGCAGCGGAAATACAAATAACCAAATCAATACCGTGCTGCTGACTGAGTTGACTCCAGCGCCGAAGAAATTGACGCTCATCATCGGGCGGCAGTTGCGCCGCTAAACCGTGATAGATACCATCAAAATAAAAGAATATTTGCAGAACACTGTGTCCAGAGGCCAGTGCCGCCAAAATAAATTGGTACCCCATTTCACCTGCAGCTCCCGCATAGGGACTGCTGTTAATCTGAACCGCAAATTTCATACGCTACAAGTCACCCTCACTATTTAAGCACCGACACCTCAGCGCTGAAAGACAACCCCTAACAGCACCAATAAATTAAACCAACAATAACCGAACATCGGTCAACAAGGTAACAATTGTTTGCATAAAACGTGCCGCATCAGCACCGTCAATAACACGGTGATCGTAAGATAAATCTAACGGCATCATGAGTCTGGGTACAAATTCTGAGCCATTCCAAACGGGCTTCATTTGCGAACGCGTAGCCCCTAAAATAGCGACTTCAGGCGCATTGACAATCGGTGTAAAGGCCGTGCCGCCAATACCCCCTAAATTTGAGATCGTCATACAGCCCCCTTGCATTTCAGCGGGACGTAATTTACCTGCTCGTGCTTTAGCACCCAACTCGAACATCTCAGCGGAAAGTTCAAACAAACTTTTCTTATCAACATCTTTCAATACCGGCACCACCAACCCTTTAGGGGTATCAACAGCGATCCCAATATTGTAATATTTCTTCAAAATTAACCGCTCACCGTCTGGCGATAATGAACTATTAAATTGTGGATATTGTTTCAAAGCGGCAGCAACAGCCTTCAGCATAAAGCCTAAACCGGTAACTTTTAAACCTTCTTTCTCGGCACTGACTTTAAGCGACTTCCTAAAAGCTTCCATTTCGGTAATATCCGCTTCATCATGATGCGTTACCATCGGCAAATTCAGCCAAACACGCGATAAATTAACACCGGTCAGGCGCTTTATCCTACTTAATTTTTGCTCTTCAATTTCACCAAATTGACTGAAATCAACAGCCGGTATGGCAGGAATAGCACTAGCCCCTGCTACGGCCGGCGCATGAATTCCAGCCCCTGTCGTCATCACCTTCTTCACATGACGCGAAACGTCTTCTTTCAGAATACGTCCTTTACGCCCACTGCCTTGTTGAATTAACGATAAAGCAACACCCAATTCACGCGCAAAACGACGCACTGACGGCGTTGCATGAGCAATGCCAGTACTAGTCCTATTAACCTCCGTACTGATTTGTGTCTGCGTTGTGGGTACTGGTTTCTGTACCGGTGGCACAGGTTTTGACACCGGCGCTGTCTGCGCAGAACGGATACTTTCTGGCGCAGGACTTTGAGCTGACGTGCTAACCGTAACAATTAAAGACCCTTCTGAAACGCTGTCACCCACGCTGACTTTAACGTCAACCACGGTACCTGCTGCACTGGCCGGAAGATCCATGGTGGCTTTATCACCTTCCATAACCACCAGCGTTTGCTCCAGCTCAATAATATCGCCAGGACTGACTAAAACCTCAATCACTTCGATATCACTGGCACCGCCCAGGTCAGGAACGTTAATATCAACGACAAGACCCGCACTGGCTTCGCCCGCACCCATGCCGCCCTGTTCTGCAACAGGTTCAAGTGTGACCGCTGCTTCAACCGCCACTTCGGCTACGGCAGTAACCGTAACAATCAAAGACCCTTCAGAAACACTGTCACCCACATTCACTTTAACGTCGACAACCGTACCCGCAGCACTCGCAGGAAGGTCCATCGTCGCTTTATCACCTTCCATAACGACCAGTGTTTGTTCCAGTTCAATGACATCGCCGGGACTCACCAAGACTTCAATGACTTCAATATCACTGGCACCGCCGAGGTCGGGAACTTTTACTTCAATTAAATCAGACATGTTTGAAACGGCTCCTTAACGTAAACGGGGTTCATCGAGATCAGTACCAATATTATATTTGGCCAGTGCCTCGGTCACTATTTTAACTTCTATTTCGCCGTGATCAGCCAAGCTTTTTAATGCCGTGATAGTAATAAAAAAACGATCGACCTCAAAGAAATGTCGCAATTTCTCACGCGTATCAGAACGACCAAAACCATCGGTACCTAAAACCGTATACGGTGCAGAAACATACGGGGTAATTTGTTCTGCAAAAGAACGCATATAATCCGTTGAAGCAATAACGGGCCCAACCTTGCCTTCTAGACATTGCGCCACATGCGAGCGACGTTTATCTTGTTCTGGGTGCAACCGATTCCAGCGCTCACAACTATAAGCTTCACGCGCCAATTCAGTAAAACTAGGGCAACTCCAAAGATCTGACTCGACACCCCAGTCTTCTCTTAACAACGTGGCCGCCGCTACAATTTCAAGAAAAATAACACCAGACCCTAACAACTGCACCCGAGGTGCGCGGCTTTGTTCACCCGCTTTAAATAAATACATCCCCTTGATGATATCAGCCTCTGCGCCTTCAGGTAGAGCCGGGTGCCGGTGATTTTCATTCATCGCGGTAATATAATAAAAGACATCTTCTTGATCTTCAAACATCCGGCGCAGCCCGTCTTGAATAATGACGGCCATTTCATAGCTATACGTTGGATCATACGAAATACAATTAGGAACGGTAGCAGAAATAAGATGACTATGGCCATCACCGTGCTGCAGCCCTTCGCCATTAAGCGTTGTTCGTCCAGCGGTTCCGCCCACCAGAAATCCACGACAACGTTGATCGGCGGCCGCCCAAATTAAATCACCCACGCGCTGAAAACCAAACATCGAATAAAAAATGTAAAAAGGAATCATCGGTACGTTGTGCGTTGAATAAGCACTCCCTGCGGCAATCCAATCACTCATGCCGCCGGCCTCATTAATCCCTTCTTGCAATACTTGGCCTGATTTATCTTCCTTATAAAACATCAATTGCCCGGCATCTTGCGGGGTGTAAAGCTGTCCGACTTGCGACCAGATCCCTAACTGACGAAACATCCCTTCCATACCAAAAGTCCGCGATTCATCAGGAACAATGGGAACAACCCGGCGTCCAATGGTTTTATTCTTAATAATGATATTAAGAATTCTGACAAACGCCATGGTTGTGGAAATCTCGCTCTTTTCACCGGTACCTTTTAAAATAGCGCCAAAGTCACTGAGTTGTGGGACCGTCAGTGATTCTGCCTTTTCACGACGTGTGGGTAAATACCCGCCCAACGCCTCACGGTGCCCGCGCATATAGTCCATTTCTTTAGAATCATCGGCAAACTTTAAATACGGTAATTGTTCTATGTCCTCATCGGATAAGGGCAATTCAAAACGATCTCTGAAGTGCTTCAAAGAGTCAAAACTCATCTTTTTTTGTTGGTGAGAAATGTTTTGTGCCTCACCCGACTCACCCATACCGTAACCTTTAACGGTTTTACTTAAAATGACCGTAGGTTGTCCGGTGTGATGAACCGCTGCATGATAAGCGGCATAAACTTTAGCAACGTCATGCCCGCCTCGGTTTAATTCCCAAATATCACGGTCTGAAAAATCAGCGACCATCGCCGCTAATTCCGGCGTATTAAAGAAATGCTCACGCACATAAGCACCATCTTTAGACTTAAAGGTCTGATAATCACCATCCACACAATCCATCATACGTTTGGTTAACAAGCCCTCGGTATCGCGTTGCAATAGCGCATCCCAACGATCGCCCCAGACCAATTTAATAACATTCCAACCCGCGCCGCGAAAAGAACTTTCTAATTCCTGAATAATCTTACCGTTACCACGCACAGGGCCATCAAGGCGTTGCAAGTTACAGTTAATAACAAAAATTAAATTATCCAATTTTTCACGACCAGCCATCCCAATCGCACCAAGCGATTCAGGCTCGTCGGTTTCACCGTCCCCTAAAAAAGCCCACACTTTACGGTTGCGGGTCTCAGCAAAACCACGGTCTTCCATATAACGCATAAAACGCGCTTGATAAATAGACATAATGGGGCCTAAGCCCATAGAAACGGTCGGAAACTGCCAGAAATCAGGCATTAACCAAGGGTGTGGGTAAGACGATAAACCACCCCCGTCAACTTCTTGGCGAAAGCTGTCCATTTGCGCTTCGGACAATCGGCCTAACATAAAGGCTCTTGAATAACTGCCAAGCGCCGAGTGCCCTTGGAAAAAAATCATATCGCCGCCATGACCTTCTGACGGTGCCTGCCAGAAATGATTGTAACCGACATCATAAAGGGTTGCTGCTGAAGCAAAACTTGAAATATGCCCACCAACATTGGTGTTCTTATTGGCTCTAAGCACCATGACCATGGCATTCCAACGAACATAAGAGCGAATTTTACGCTCCAACTCTGGATCCCCTGGAAACTTAGCCTGCTGAGAAACAGGAATCGTATTCACATAAGCCGTATTTGCACTAAAAGGAATATCCCAACCCGAATGCCGTGTCACTTCAACCAATTTCTCAATCAAGAAGTGCGCCCGCTCGTGGCCTTCTTGTTCTAAAACAACCTTTAGTGAATCAATCCACTCTTGGGTTTCAATAGGATCAACATCACCCTCGTTAGAACTTTGCTTACTCATCTGATCATTCATCTAGCGCCCTTCCTAAAAGACTTAATAAGTTAGATTAACATCGTTAATCGGTATCTCACTTAACAAAAACCTTTCCATTATATTACATCCTCAGCCTACGAGTAAGCCAATTATGCACCCAACGCAAAACCAACACGGTTATCATAACGAGAATAGTTATCCGCCAACCCCTTTAGCCGAACCGCACCCTATTTGCGCTCTGACTGCCGTTGCTTTAGACTTCTCAACACTAATCCTATTAAATGAAGGCATCCACAATGGCGAATTACCAAAAATACATTTGTACCGTTTGTGACCATATCTATGATGAAGCGCTCGGCGACCCTGACACCAACATTGCCCCAGGCACGTTATGGGCAGATATCCCTGAAGACTGGACCTGTCCTGACTGCGGTGTCGATAAAAGCCTATTTAAATTAATGCCCTAAGATTCTGACTGTCGGCCGGAGATATCATCTAAACTATCCCTAGCCGCCCCATTAAAAACGGCCTGCTCAAATAATGCGAAAATTCAGGCTTTTATCCGGCTCCATCGCTTTATTTTTATCTATCTTTACGGGCACTATCAGTGCCGAAGTCAACCAAAGCATTGAACTGCCTGATATCAGTGATTCTACCGGGACTCTCATTTCCCCACGCGAAGAAAAAGAACTGGGGGATGCCTTTTTCCGCAATATACATCGGCAATTAACCATTAACCAAGATCTTGAAGTTCAAGCCTACATTCGATCGATCGGAAACAAACTGGCAACACACACTGAATCTCAACCACGCTCTTTTCACTTTTTTGTCGTCATCGATAAAAACTTGAATGCTTTTGCCGGCCCCGGCGGCTATATTGGTATCAATTCGGGTCTCATTCTGGCAACGGATTCTGAAAGTGAACTGGCCTCGGTTATTTCACATGAAATTGCTCACGTCACTCAACGTCACCTCTACCGCGCCTTTGAAGCCGCCAGCCAATTATCACTGCCGACCGCCGCCGCTACGCTTGCCGCCATCTTGATTGGCACTCAATCGCCTGAACTGGGTCAAGCGGCCCTGTTAGCCGTGCAAGCCCATTCCATCCAGCAACGTATCAACTTTACCCGCTCCAATGAGCAAGAAGCTGACCGTGTCGGCATGCAAACGCTGATTAAAGCAGACTTTGACCCCAATGGAATGCCAACTTTCTTTGAACGTCTCCAACAAAACAGCCGCTATTATGGTCAAGCTGTCCCTGAATTCCTACGCACCCATCCGGTCACTGCCTCACGAATTTCCGATACCCGAAATCGTGCTGAAAAACACCCCTATCGCCACTACCCCGATTCTTTTGCTTACCGCATCATCCGGACCAAATTGCGGGTCTTAGGCTCAAAAGACCTCGATACGACCGGTCGTTATTTTCGAACCTTAACCGCGCAAGGCACACCCGAGCAACGGGCCATTGCCAACTACGGCTTAGGCTGGGTCGCGCTAAAGCAACAACATTTCAAAGACGCTGAAAAGATCTTCACTAAATTACTCAAAACGCTGCCCGACAGACCGACCCTACACATTGCGTTAGCTGAAACCGCCACCGAGTCACGTCAGTACAGCAAAGCGTTAACGATACTCAAAAAAGCACGCCACCGTTTCCCTAACTTTACGCCGTTATCCACCCTGCACCTGTCCACCCTCATTAAAACGGGACAGGCACAACAAGCACGCCAAGAAATACTGCTACGCTTGCATACTGATACCCAAGATTCAACCCGTTACCACTTATTAGCTCAAGCCTACGACAAACTCCAACAACCTATCGAGTCTTACCGTTATCTTGCTGAATATTATTATCAAATAGGCCGCACAGAAAAAGCGATTGAACATATTAAAACCGCCAAAAAATTCACCGGTATTAATTTTTATCAACACGCTATTTTAGATCAACGCCTCGCTTTTTTTATTGAAGAAGAGCGAATTCTTAAACTCGGCCGTTAATACTAGATACTCTTATAACGATAATAACTTGTTATTATGTTATTGAGTCTTATAATGCTTGTACCCTATCATAACGAGTAACGAGAATATCACCATGCCTGATTATAATAATCTTTCAGAACAAGAATTAGAATCTGTTATCGCCCAAGCGCAACAAACCCTGATTGAAAAGAAAAATAATAAACGCAAAGAAGTTATCGCTGAAATCAAAGCACTCGCCGCCTCCATTAATATCACCATAGAGATTAAAGGCGAGACTAAAAAACAC
>DUCI01000111.1 GCA_012959905.1 Methylococcaceae bacterium
CGGCGGGGTGCCTTAAAAAGGCAATGACACAAATAAATCGGGCGCTACGTTTTGTCATGGGCGTAGTGCCTAATTGTTGTAATACTTTTTTTAGGTTTTCTGTATCGTTCGCATGTGCTCCGGCATAACGTGCGGAAATGACACCCGGTGCCCCGTCAAGGGCATCGACCACTAAACCTGAGTCATCGGCAATAGCAGGGAGTTGACACAATGCTGTGGCTTGACGAGCCTTGATGAGCGCATTTTCAATAAATGTTTGGCCGGTCTCTTCAGCCTCAGGAAGGTTGAAGTGTGATTGAGGGATAATGGTGTGTTCGTTTAAAATAGCTTGAATTTCACGAATTTTACCGGTATTCCCACTGGCTAAAACAATTTTCTCCGCGTGCTGTGGCATCATACAGATTAACGTAATGCTTCAGTTTGAAGGACTAATAATTGGGCAATACCCGCTTCTGCTAAAGAGGTCATTTGATCTAATTCTTCTTTTCGAAAGGCATGACCCTCGGCGGTGCCTTGAATTTCAATAAATGCACCGGCATCATTCATAACCACATTCATATCCGTTTCAGCGTTGCTATCTTCTTGGTAATCAAGATCTAAGACCGGAACGCCTTGAAAAATACCCACTGAAACCGATGCAATTTGACCAATGATAGGGTTTTTCTTAATTTGCCGTTCGGCGAGTAATTTATTGATTGCAAGGTTTAAGGCGACAAAACCGCCGGTAACTGCTGCTGTGCGTGTGCCGCCATCGGCCTGTAAAACATCACAATCTATAGTGATGGTTTTTTCGCCTAAATAGTCGAGGCGCATTGCCGCACGCAGTGAGCGACCAATAAGACGTTGGATTTCAAGGGTGCGTCCACCTTGTTTGCCCATACTGGCTTCACGTTTCATTCGGCTATGGGTTGAGCGGGGTAACATGCCGTATTCTGCAGTAACCCAGCCTTGTCCAGAACCTTTGAGAAAACGAGGAATACGATTTTCAACGCTGGCATTACAAAGGACCCGAGTTTCACCGAACTCAATTAATACAGAGCCTTCAGCATGTTTAGTATAGCCACAAGTGATGTTAATGTCTCTTAGTTGGTTTGGGGTGCGTCCGCTGGGTCTCATGAGTCTACCTTAATATAAATTGAAAGATTATACCGTATTTGTCCGTCCATGATGGATTCAGTGTGCACTCAGGTAAAGTACATTGAAGCTAAAATCGTTATTTTGATTACCAGTACTTTATAATGGTATTTGATAAGATAGATTAATTTTTTTGATAGTAGTTGAGTATTATGATTAGAAGTATGACAGCCTTTGCGAGCGGTGAAACGTGTATGGCGCAGATGACTATTCACTGTGAATTGCGTTCAGTTAATCATCGCTATAGTGACTTGACGATAAAGCTGCCAGAACTTTTCAGGTTTGCCGAGTTGGATATTCGTAGCTTACTGGGGCAATCGTTAAGTCGTGGTAAAATTGAGTGTGTATTGAGTTATAAGAAACGAATAGCGACGACCTCATCGGTACAAATTAATAGCTCTGTGGTTCAAGCGATAGTTTCAGCGACTGAAGAAATAGAAGGGCTGATGAAAGAATCACAATTGATTTCAGCATTGGATATTTTAATGTTCCCGGGTGTGCAAGTTGAACAGGTTGTCCCTGTGGATGATTTAGCACCGGTTCTTAATCACTTGGTTCATGATACATTAAAAGATCTAGTCGCATTAAGGGTTAGAGAAGGTGCGGAGTTAGCTTCATTACTTAAGCAGCGCTGCCAACAAATGCAGCATTTCGTAGCGCTTGCATCTGAGCGTCTTCCTGAGGTGTTGCAGCAAATTCGTCAGCGAATGAATCGGCGCCTTGAAGAATTATCGGTTAACCCTGACTCTGATCGGTTAGAGCAAGAAATGGTGTTAATTACCCATAAACTGGATGTGGCAGAAGAGTTAGATCGCCTGACAACCCATCTTAAAGAGGTTGAGCATAATTTAAATCAAGATAAACCGGTCGGCCGACGGCTTGATTTTCTAATGCAGGAACTGAACCGTGAGGCAAATACCTTAGGGTCTAAATCAGGGGATAAGGACATGACGCAAATTGCGATTGAGCTTAAGGTCTTGATCGAGCAAATGAGAGAGCAGGTTCAAAATATAGAGTGATTTTTTCAGAGGGTTGGCATATTAATAGGTGGATAGATCATTGAGTAATGGAATGTTTTTAGGGCAGTTGTTTATTATTTCAGCACCGTCGGGTGCAGGAAAGACCAGTGTCGTTAAGCGACTTATTCAAGACCTTGATAATTTAAGAGTTTCTATCTCCCATACGACACGAGACAAAAGACCCGGCGAGATAGAGGGGGAAGATTATTTTTTTGTTTCGGTTGAGCAGTTTAGAACATTACTCGCGCATGATGGCTTTATAGAGCATGCTCAAGTTTTTGATAATTTTTATGGCACATCAAGAAGTCATTTGGAGCATTTGTTGCGACAAGGGATTGATGTTATTTTAGAAATTGATTGGCAGGGGGCGCAGCAGGTACGCAAGGCGTTGCCGGAAAGTTATTCTATTTTTATTTTACCGCCATCACGGGGTATTTTAGAACAGCGATTACAAGACCGAGGACAAGACAGTGACGAGGTGATCGCGCGTAGAATGAAATCTGCCGTGAGTGAAATGAGCCACTACGATGAATATGATTTTATTGTGGTGAATGATGATTTAGAGCAGACAATTAAGACCGCAACGACGTTGATTATCAATCGTGGTAGCGGTTATCAACCGCTACCGGGGTTAACGGCGTTATTACAGCGTTTGCTCCATTAGGACATTTTCTTTGTACGGCGTTACGGCGTTATTGTAAAAAATAATTCGTGCATTTTTTGCCCGGGGTGTTTGGCGCGCATAAAGGCTTCCCCGACTAAAAAGGCATAGATGTCATTTTCAAGCATCAGTTTTACGTCATCTTGTGTATGAATGCCGCTTTCGGTAATGACGAGACGGTCTTCGGGAATGGCTTCTTTAAGATCAAGGGTTGTTTGTAGTGATGTTTCAAAAGTGCGTAGGTTTCGGTTGTTAATACCGATCAGGGGGGTATCAATAGCAAGAGCACGTTGTAACTCAGCGCTGTTGTGTACTTCAACTAATATGTCCATGCCTAGTTGGGTGGCCGTTTGGGCTAGCTCGAGCATTTGGCCATCGTCTAGTGCCGCTACAATAAGCAGAATACAATCTGCACCGAGGGCGCGCGCTTCGTAAATCTGATAAGGATCTATCATGAAGTCTTTTCTTAATGTTGGCAATGGGCAGGCTTCTCTGACCAGTTGTAGATAGACTTCAGAGCCTTGGAAATATTGTTTGTCAGTGAGTACCGAAAGACATGTCGCGCCATGAAAGCTATAGTCGTTGGCAATTTCAATAGGGTGGAAATTTTCACGAATCACGCCTTTGCTGGGAGAAGCTTTTTTTATTTCTGCAATGATTGCCGGTTGCTTTGCCCGTGCTTTAGTTTGCAGTGCATTGGCAAATCCTCTCGGTGCTTCAACGTCTTGAATAATGCTCTCTAAGTCGCTAATTGACATACGGTCTTTTCTACGGCTGATTTCATCCGCTTTTGTGGCTAAGATTTTAGTGAGAATATCGGGTGCGTTAGTCATAATGTATAAGATAGAAGGTAACGGTTATAAGCGATTGGAAATTTGGCGCAGTTGTTCCAGTTTTTCAAAAGCAAGCCCATTATCAAGATTGTGTTGTGCTTTTTGGATGCCTGATTCCAGAGAGTCTGTTAAATTCGCCGCATAAATAGCCGCACCTGCATTGAGACAGACAATATCTTTTGCCGGCCCGGGCTCTCCCTGAAGTACCCCTTTTAATATGTTAAGGCTACTTTGAATGCCATCAACAGCTAGGGTGCTGAGCGGCGCACGTTGAAAGCCAAATTGTTCGGGGGTAATTGAATAGGTACGAATGCTACCGTTTTGCAATTCAGCAACAGTTGTCGCTGAATTAATGCTGATTTCATCAAGCCCATCTTCAGCATTAACGATGAGTACATGTTCGCTGCCCAGTTTCTGGAGTACTTGAGCTAAAGGCTCGACCCATTGCTCGGAGAAAACACCGATTAATTGATTTTTAGCGCCGGCAGGATTTGAGAGTGGGCCTAATAAATTGAAAATAGTTCTGACGGCCATTTCTTTACGCGGGCCAATGGTATGTTTCATGGCGCTGTGATGCTTAGGTGCAAATAAAAATCCGATGCCGACCGTGTTAACACATTGGCTCACTTGTTCGGCTGATAAGTCTAAATTAACGCCAGCAGCTTCTAAGACATCAGCGCTACCTGAGCGGCTGGAAACAGAGCGGTTGCCGTGTTTAGCCACTTGTCCGCCGGCAGCGGCGACAACAAAGGCAACCGTTGTTGAAATATTGAAGGTGTTCGCGCCATCACCGCCCGTGCCACAGGTATCAATAACGTGTTGACCGGTAATAGTCACGGGGTTGGCAAGTTCTCGCATGACTTCGGCGGCAGCCGTAATTTCATCGACCGTTTCACCTTTTAATCGTAGAGCAATTAGAAAGCCGGCAATTTGCGAGGGTGTGGCCTTACCGGACATGATGAGGTGCATAATGGTATGCATTTGTTCAGATTTGAGGTCTTGCCCCTGAAGTAAAATATCTAAGGCTTTGGGCATATCCATTAGCGCGTCCCAGTCAGAAAGTTCTGTAGTAAATCGTGACCGTGTTCGGTCAGAATGGATTCAGGGTGAAATTGAACGCCTTCGATGTCGTATTCTTTATGACGGACACCCATGATTTCTTCAAGATTGCCAGCGCTATCCTCAGTCCATGCCGTCATTTCAAGACAGGCCGGTAAGGTTTCTTGTTCGATGACTAATGAATGATAACGGGTCGCTATAAAAGGATTAGTCAAGTCGCTGAAAACGCCGGTATTATGGTGAAAAATGGGTGAGGTTTTTCCATGCATAATACGCTTGGCATGGGTTATTTTTCCGCCGAAGGCGTGGCCAATACTTTGATGCCCAAGGCAGACGCCTAGAATAGGGCAATGCCCAGAAAAAGTTTTAATAGCTTCTACCGAGATGCCGGCTTCATTAGGTGTGCAAGGGCCGGGGGAAATAACTAATTTATCTGGCGCCATGGCTTTAATTTCGTCAATACTGGTTTGGTCATTACGAACCACTTCAACCTGAGCGCCTAACTCACCTAAATATTGCACTAAATTGTATGTGAATGAGTCGTAGTTATCGATCATAACGACTTTAATTGCATTCATGATTTTTGGTCCCCTTCTAGACCTGCTTCAGCCATACTGACGGCTTTGAAAATGGCGCGCCCTTTATTCATAGTTTCATCCCATTCATTTCTGGGTACTGAGTCATAAACAATGCCGGCTCCGGCTTGAATATGTAATGTTTTATCTTTGATAATAGCGGTACGAATAGCGATTGCAGTATCAAGATTTCCAGACCATGAAATATAACCCACTGCCCCTGAGTATATTCCTCGCTTGACGGGCTCAAATTCGTTGATGATTTCCATCGCCCTTATTTTGGGTGCGCCGCTGACGGTGCCGGCCGGAAAGGTGGCTTCTAAAACATCAAAGGCATTTTTTCCAGGTTGTAACGTTCCGGTAACATTGGAAACAATATGCATGACATGAGAGTATCGTTCGATAATCATTTTATCCGTAAGCTCAACGCTACCTGTTGTGGCAATACGACCGGCGTCATTACGACCTAAATCAATGAGCATTAAGTGTTCAGCTAATTCTTTAGGGTCGGATAATAAGTCTTTTTCCAGAGCCGTGTCTTGCTGAACCGTTTCACCCCGAGGTCGTGTGCCGGCAATAGGTCTAACCGTAACCGTGTTATCTTCTAGGCGCACCAATATTTCAGGTGAAGAACCCACTATGTAGAAGTCCTCGAGATTGAGGAAATACATGTAGGGTGATGGGTTTAAACAGCGCAAAGCGCGATAAAGGTCTAAGGCTGGCGCAGAATAAGGGATGGACATACGTTGCGACAGAACCACTTGCATAACGTCACCGGCAACAATATAGTCTTTGGCCTTTTTGACAGCATTTTCAAAACCTTCTTGGGTAAAGCCGGAGATAAAATCTTGTTCGTCAACCGTGGTGGGTTGTGATTGTTTATGTGGTTTGGCGGAACTTTCGCGCAATTGCACAATCAGTGCATCAAGACGACTACACGCCAAGGGGTAGGCCTTGGGTTGTTCTGGGCAGGCGTGGGTCAGCAGTAACATCTTTCCAGATAAGTTATCAAAGACCAGCATTTCTTCTGAGACCATTAATAAAATATCAGGTGTTTGTAAAGGGTCAGGCTTGCCGTGATACTTTAATTTAGGTTCGATATAGCCAATGGTTTCATAGCCAAAGTAGCCTACAAGACCACCATGAAATCGAGGTAGACCCGGAATATCAGGGACATTAAATTGTTCTTTAAAGGTTTCAATCCATCGTAAAGGATTTTCAACAGTGAGCTCTTCTTTGAGTTGACCTTGTTCTTCAATACGAACAGTATGATCAAAAATTTTGATTTGGGTTTTGCAGGGCAATCCAATAATAGAGTAACGCCCCCATTGTTCGCCGCCATGTACTGACTCGAATAAATACGAGTAGGGTTGGTCTGCTAATTTAACATAGGCACTGAGGGGCGTGTCCAAGTCCGCTAGAATTTCACGGGTAATAGGAATTCGGTTATAGCCTTGTTGAGCGTAGTGATTAAATTCGTCTTCAGTCATTTGGTCTTACATACAAAGTATTAAGTAACGCGGTTTACGGGTAGTAATGGTTAGCGTAATGCCCAAATTGACATCAATGGCTATTTTTTACCATGACATTGAAGCTAACGATAAGTATTTCTTATTAAGAAACACGTGTTTTTATCGTGGGCAAGGAAACAGTTTTTTTTATGTGATCTATCAATAGACCCATCAGCGAATTATTATAGCTTTTTTTTGATGGATATTCTTATGGACAATCATAAAATCATGGATTCTTTATTGAATTTAACCGAACCATTGATTTTATTTCGTTCACTAGCCGGGGTGAAATGTTACCCGGTTCTTGACTGAAGAGGTTGGCTGTTGCACAGGAGATGGCTAGTTTAAGGGCCTCAGGGAATGATTTATTTTGCTGATAGGCTAATGCAAGGCCGCCCATAAGAGCATCGCCGCAACCAATGGTGTTGATGAGTTCTTGGTTGGGGAGATTGTCGCAACGGAGTTGTATGGCATCCGTTTGGGTGACGGCAATAATTCCGTCTTTGCCAAGTGAAACAATAACAACCTGGATGCCTTGGTGAATAAAATGTTGCGCGGCGTTGATGATTGCGGTGGTGTGGGTTAATGGATAGCCAACCAGCGCTTCCATTTCAATTAAGTTAGGTTTAATTAAATAAGGGGTTGCTTTTAGGCTATTGGCTAGGCTTTGACCGCTGCTATCGAGTAATATCCGGGTATTTTTTTTATGGCAATGGGTGATGATATCGGCATAAAAATGTGGGTTGCAACCTGGTGGCAGACTCCCTGATAAGATGATGATGTCATCGGGTTGTATGTTTGCATTGATCTTGTTAATTAAAGCGTTAGTGTCTTTCTCTGTGACGGTAAATCCAGGCGTTCGAATATGCGTTTCTTGATCAATTGAATGGGTTTGTAGGGTGATGTTTTGGCGCACGAGTCCGGGAACTTGGGAAAAGTCGGTAGTCAATAATGTTGAGTCTAATTGCTGAAAGAATTCGGCAGATTGTTGGCCAATAAAGCCAAGGGCCGTTACACGGGTTTTCATTGAGGTAATTGTTTTGGCCACATTAACCCCTTTACCTGCCGGAAATTGGTGCGCGGCATTGGCGATAAGGTTGCCGGTATTGAGTTGATCTAAGGTGATAATGTGGTCAATTGCCGTGTGTGGAGTTACCGTAAATAGGTTGGCCATAGGATGAAGAAAATAGGCTAAGAGTGAATTTTATTTTATTATAGCGCTATTTGATGGCGGCGTATTTAGGCGGTTAAATTATGCTACCCTAATAGTTTTTTAAAGGACGATTGAAGAAAATGACAACGAGAATTAAATGGGTGGGTGAGGCGATGTTTGTGGGCGAGTCGGAAAGTGGTCATGCCGTTGTTATGGATGGGCCGCCTGAAAATGGAGGGCGGAATATGGGTGTTCGACCCATGGAGATGTTGTTATTAGGAATGGGCGGCTGCACCACCTTTGATGTGATCCATATTTTGAAAAAGGGTCGTCATGAGGTGACTGACTGTGTAGCGGAAATTAGCGCTGAGCGTGTTGATACGGTGCCGAAGGTTTTCAGTCGTATCCATGTGCACTTTATCGTTACCGGGCGGAAACTTAAAGAAGCGGTCGTACAGCGTGCTATTCAATTGTCGGCAGAAAAGTATTGCTCGGCTTCAATAATGTTAGAGAAATCGGTTGAAATTACCCACGATTTTGAATTAATAAATATCGACTAGTTATCTCGTGAGATAACTAGTTTTTATGGGCGGTATTAGTAAGTGCTTCTTGAATAGAGCGAAATTCATCTTGTTTGGGGCGATAAAGAAAAAAGGCTAATCCTGAGAGTAGAGAAAAGATATAGAGGGTATTAATGGGGTCGCCCCAAAGGTATAAGGCAATGCCATAAAAGCCAATTGAGTCGGCGGCCAGCATGGAGATGAGGGTGGTTAACTGGTACCGTGATTTTGCGGTTTTATCGCCGGGCATGGTCTGGTTTAGGCGCACCATGATATGACGGATAAAATTGGTAATAGGGAATGTGATGATGGCGAGGCCATAGAAAACAGTGCGTAAAAAGACTAATGAATTATTTGGCGGATTGAGGCGGTATTGATCACCATTGAAGTGACCGATTAAAGTGATGGTGATGAGTGCGATGACCAAAGCGCTCCATATCAGCCAGGGGATAAAGAGATCTTTTTGTTGTACTGGCGCTGATAGCTTATTCATGATGGGTATCGGTTTTATTTTGGCGGCGGTAAGTATGTTTGATGACTAAAAAGGCGAGGAAGTCATAGAGTCCATGGGTCACAATAGGGATGAGTAAATTACGTGAACCGTCAATATCTAATAACAAGCCGAAGTAAACACTAACCAGTGCGGCTAATAAGAAGTAAAGGAGTGTAACGGCATGGACCAGTCCAAATAAAAGACTGCTAACAATAAGGCCTGTCAGCATTCCCCAAGAACTTTCCATCCACGGTTGGATAACGCCTCTAAAGAGTATTTCTTCAGAGATGCCGGCTATCGACGCTAAGATGAGCAAATCGGACCAGTGATAACGATGCAATATGGGGCCGAGCATATCGAGTAGGAGCGTTCTTATTTTTGCTAAGGGTTTTACATTGAGTTGATAAAGCGCTAGAAAAATTATAAAGATCGGAAGTGTGGCAATAATGCCGTGGAAAAAGGCTGTTTCTGAAAAGTATAATGATGCAAATGGATTGATGTCGCCCGCCCAGCCTAAGGCTAGGGCAATACCAATGAGTGAGCCTTCAAAGATGCAGGCTTGTTTGAAGAAGTTTTTACTGTTAATGGGTGTGGGCATGAGCGCTGGAATTAGGTTGAAGTTTATCGGTTACGCTTTGGGTAATGTGACACCTTCTTGGCCCTGGTATTTTCCGTTGCGATCTTTATAAGAGGTTTCACAAACTTCGTCGGCACCAAAAAATAACATTTGAGCGACCCCCTCATTAGCGTATATTTTTGCAGGTAAAGGCGTGGTGTTAGAAAACTCTAAGGTCACGTGGCCTTCCCACTCGGGTTCTAACGGCGTTACATTGACAATGATTCCGCAGCGCGCATAGGTCGATTTACCCAAGCAAATGGTGAGCACATCCCGCGGTATTTTAAAAAACTCGATAGTCCGAGCCAATGCAAAAGAGTTGGGCGGTATGATGCAAACATCCGACTTTACATCGACAAAACTATTTTGGTCAAAATCTTTGGGGTCGACAATGACAGAGTTAATATTAGTAAAAATCTTAAATTCATTAGAGCAGCGAACATCGTAACCATAACTTGACGTACCAAAGGAGATTGCGCGTCCCTTTGCTTGGTGTCTGACTTGAGTGTCGACAAAAGGCGTTATCATGTCGTGTTGTAGCGCCATGCGGCGTATCCATTTATCGGGTTTGATGCTCATGTTTTTTCATTATTGATTGATTTTTTTAAGGAGTTAATCACGCTAAATAACGTCCACACTTCAGGGTGTGTTATGGGCTTTAAATAGATTAACAGTACTATTTTAACATGACCCTTAAGGTTTACAGCAGAGAATTGTAAGGGGTTTTGTTGAGGGCGTTAGTGATGCGGTTATGTTGGGGTAAATGAGTTAAGGGTATCGCTATTAAGGTTGGTTTGATCAAGGTATAGTTAACGCTTTTTTAATAAACTTTTAACGGCATGGATCAGCAGTAATGATTGGGGCAAAAGATGAGATCTTCACGCCTGATTCAAGCAGCATTGATAGGGTGACTGGGATGAAAAAACTCGACGGATTTGCGCATTTTACCCATGCGTTTAAGTGGTCTATGGCAGGATTTAAAGCGGCTTTTAGTGGTGAGGCCGCCTTTCGACAAGAAGTCGTTTTTTTTATAGTGCTGGCGCCGATTGGGGTTGTTCTGGGTGATAATGGGCTTGAGCGCGCCTTGTTGGTGAGTTGTTTGTTGTTGGTATTAGTGACAGAGTTATTAAATACGGCAATAGAGTCGGTTGTTGATCGAGTGGGTTTGGATTATCACGATTTATCCAAGCGAGCTAAAGATTTAGGATCGGCCGCTGTTTTTGTTG
>DUCI01000112.1 GCA_012959905.1 Methylococcaceae bacterium
CAACCGTCATCAAACGCCTCAACCAACAACTGGGTGGGAAAATTCCGGTGATTGCCGCCGGCGGCATTTTAACCGCTGCTGATGCCGAAGAAAAACAAGCGGCCGGCGCCGCCTTAGTACAACTCTACAGCGGCCTAATTTACCGCGGCCCCAAACTCATCAACGACATTTTAAAAGCACGCACAACACCGTAAAAGAACCTACTCGGTACTGCCGGCTACCGTCATTTGAGCGACTAAAATAGAGCCGGTACGGGTATTGCGCCGAAGATCAACGTCATTGCCTACCGCCACAATATTTTGATACATGTCCTTTAGATTACCGGCAATGGTAATCTCTTCGACCGGGTATTGAATCACACCGCCCTCCACCCAAAAGCCAGCCGCTCCACGTGAATAATCACCGGTCATTGAATTGACGCCCTGGCCGATTAATTCTGTCACTAACAACCCGGTATCCATGGTCGCTAATAACCCCCGTTGGTCTTGTTCGCCGGGTTCAATGGTTAAATTATGCACACCGCCGGCATTGCCGGTCGTCACCATCCCTAATTTTTTCGCCGAATAACTGCTGAGTACATAACTGGCCAAAATCCCATCCGTCACAAGATCGTGTGCCTGCGCCGCAACGCCCTCCCCATCGTAGGCAGAACTGCCCAAGGCCTTAGGTAAAAAAGGTTGCTCATGAATCCGGATAAAGTCAGGAAACACCTGGGTCTCTAAAGCATCTAACAAGAACGAGGATTTACGGTATAAACTCCCGCCGCTAATCGCACCGACAAAATGCCCTAATAAACTGGCTGCCACTTCAGGGGCATACAACACCGGACATTGTCGAGAACTTAAGCTTTGCGCACCTAGGCGCCGAACCACTCTTTCTGCCGCCATGGCGCCGACATATCTTGAAGAGTCCAAGTCATTAGCGTTACGGGCGACGGTATACCAATAATCACGCTGCATATCATCGCCCTGTTGACCGATGACCGAACAACTGAGTGAATGCCGTGTACTCTCATAACCGTTTAAAAAACCCAGTGAATTACCCAAGACACTAATGCCCTGATGGCTATTGACCGTTGCCCCTTCCGAATTACTAATGAGAGGGTCTAACTCTCGAGCAACCGTTTCACAATCTAACGCCAAGGTAATCGCTTGGTCGGCTGATAACGCCCAAGGGTGACAGACATCCAAATCAGGAAACTGTGTCGCTAGCCGATCGGGATCAGGCAAGCCCGCGTAACGGTCATCGCCGGAAAAACGGGCAATACTGCAAGCGGCTTTTACGCTGTCTTTAATTGAAGCTTCACTTAGATCGGTCACACTGGCCGAGCCTTTCTGCTGGCCCCAAAAAACCGTAATCCCTAAGCCTTGATCACGGTGATGCTCAATCGTTTCAACCGCGCCGAGCCGACAGGTCACCGACAAACCGCTTTCAATCGATAATCCCACTTCTGCGGCACTGGCGCCTTGGTTTTTAGCTTCTTCCAACACGTTGGCGACAACTGCCTCCAAGCGCGCTATTTCTTCCTTATTTTGCAAAATAATACCCTACCCTAAACTGTATTAAAGACTGGTTCCACCCACCGTTAACGAATCAATCTTAATGGTCGGCTGCCCCACCCCCACCGGAACACTTTGACCTTCCTTGCCACAAGTGCCGACTCCGCTATCTAATTCGAGATCATTACCGACCATCGACACTCGGGTTAACACATCGGGGCCATTGCCAATCAAGGTCGCGCCTTTAACCGGCCGAGTCACTTTGCCGTTTTCAATCAAATAAGCCTCACTGGCCGAAAAGACAAATTTACCGGAGGTAATATCCACTTGGCCGCCGCTAAAATTACAGGCGTAAAGCCCTTTGTCCACCGAGGCGATAATCTCACCGGGATCACTTTGTCCGGGCAACATATAGGTATTGGTCATCCGCGGCATCGGTAAATGCGCATAAGATTCACGGCGCCCGTTACCGGTTGCCTTAACACCCATTAACCGTGCATTGAGTTTATCTTGCATATAGCCTTTTAAGATTCCCTTCTCAATCAATACCGTATTTTCAGTGGGCGTCCCTTCGTCATCAACGGTCAAAGACCCCCGTCGTCCAACTAAGGTACCGTCATCAACAATGGTGCATAATTCTGAAGCGACGCGCTCACCGACACGACCACTAAACGCTGAAGTACCTTTGCGGTTAAAATCACCCTCCAGACCATGACCAATAGCTTCATGCAATAAAATACCCGGCCATCCTGGACCCAAAACCACCGTCATTGAACCGGCTGGCGCTGCTGTCGCCTCCAAATTAATCAGCGCCTGATGAAGCGCCTGACGACCGTACTCAAGGCCTTTGTCTGCATCCAAAAAATACCCGTAATCAGCGCGAGCACCGCCGCCCATACTGCCTTGTTCACGCCGCCCGGTATCTTCAATAATAACTGTGACACTCATACGAATTAAAGGCCGCACATCACCGCTTAACTGACCGTCTTGATCAGCCACTAAAATACTGTCATGCACGCCGATTAAAC
This sequence comes from Methylococcaceae bacterium, assembly GCA_012959905.1. Taxonomy (GTDB): domain Bacteria; phylum Pseudomonadota; class Gammaproteobacteria; order Methylococcales; family Methylomonadaceae; genus OPU3-GD-OMZ. The sequence goes on from DUCI01000112.1 coordinate 2,528, forward strand.
TCACAATAACCTGTTCAATCCGGTCATCTAACTTTCGGGTTTCTCGATCGATACGGTGTAACAAATCAACCTTTTCCTGATCGCTTAAAGAGTTCAAAGGATTAACCGGCAAATAAAGTGCTGGCGCACTCAAACCGGGTCTCACTTGAATTTGTCGTTGCTGGCCCTGACGGGTAATCGCTTTGACATTATTAGCGGCCTCTAAAAGAGCCGGTAATGCTAACTGGTCACTGTAGGCAAATCCTGTTTTCTCGCCTGAAATAGCCCGAACACCCGCGCCTTGCTCGCTATTATGCGTGCCTTGCTTAATGATGCTGTCTTCTAAAACCCAGGACTCATAACGACTGGATTGAAAATAAATATCCGCCGCATCAACCTGGGCACTCAGTAAAGACCCGATAATTTGATCGATATCGCGTTCTAGCAAATTGGCGGGCGCCAAAATAGACTCTTTGGCTAACGATAGGGCACTCACAGTCATAGCGTTTCCTCCACATAAAACTTACGATGCGATAATACCGGAAAAGACGACCGGGTCTGATTTAACCGTTCAATATCAATATCGGCAATCGCCATACCTTTACCGGCCTTATGACAATCTAAGACCCCACCCCAGGGATCAATAATCATACTGTGCCCATAAGTTTGCCGCCCATTGGTGTGAAAACCCCCTTGATTGGGCGCGACGATATAACATAGATTTTCAATCGCCCGCGCCCGCAACAACACTTCCCAATGCGCCGCTCCGGTTTTTGAGGTAAATGCCGAGGGCACAAAAATCACTTGCGCTCCTTGACGAACCAGACGTCGAAAATACTCCGGAAACCGCAGATCATAACAAATGGAGAATCCTAAGGTTCCAAACGGGCTTTCCGCAATCTGTTCACTGTGTCCGGGCTCAATGGAATTAGATTCACGGTATTCTTCATCGGTCCCCGGAACGCTCACATCAAACAAATGAACCTTATCGTAACGGTTAACACGCTCACCTTGATCGTTAAAGGTCAAACACGCCGCCCTTATTTTATGATCATCGTCGGCTACTAACGGCGCTGTCCCCCCGACAACCCAAACACCGTGTTTTTTTGCCGTTTCAGAGAGAAATGCCTGTATCGGCCCGACTCCATCGTCTTCACGAATATGAACCTTATCGAACTCTGATTCCCCCATAATGGCAAAATTTTCTGGCAAGGCAACCACACGTGCGCCGGCTTGTGCGGCTTCAGCAATTAAGTGATCCGCTTCAAGTAAATTAGCTGCAACGGTGGGACCTGATGCCATCTGAATGGCTGCAAACTTAGTCATAGTAACTCTCTAAATCCTTTAATATACGGCGATGGTGTCATCGTCAGAACTATTGAACGTCCTCAGCAAAACGAGTGATTTCTGTCCAAAACTTCTGCAACAACCCATCGTTCTCATAAATTCTGATCACTTCAGGTTGCGCCCATGGCCCTTCAATAAAATACTGTAACTGTGTTAATTCGTCTGGGTGACTTCCAGTGATACGCTCAACAACGTTGCCTGCAATTGTACCAGCAAATGGTATTAAGGCTGTGCTTTTAGGTGTTAAGGTAATTACTTGACGAATATTTTTGTGCGCCAAATCGACTGTCCCCATCACCGCTATTTTGCCGGAAACACCGTCAATAGTTAAATCTTGCGTTTGCCCTACGCCATTAAATACATTAAAACTGCCGCTCATTTGATTAAACGCCAACCCTTTCCCAAACATATCACTAAAATCAAGCTCTAGCCGCCGGCGCCATTGAGAAAGATCAAAAGCCCCCAGAAGGCGTCCAATCCCAGGTTCAATACCCAATAAACTACCCTTTCCTAAAACACCACGAACATACCCATTCAACTTTTCCAATGCAACCGACGTTGGCCGACCCGTCCAATTTAAGGTGAAATCAATCGCTGCGGTCGCGCCTAACAACTCATCGGTAATCGCCATATCCGTTAACAACCCACCAAAATCATCACCCTTAAATTGCCCGACCAGATCGGTCTGGTTTTCTAAAAAAGACCATCGTCCTTTGACTCGTAACGCGTGGTCATTAGAGATTAAACTTAATTTGTTAATCGCCAGCCGATCTGAGAAAGTCGTTGTCGTTAGCATTAACCGGCCCAAAGCAACACCGCGCCAAAAGAACTGATCGCTGGTCAATTGTAACCGCGGTAAGGTTCTAAAATTGTCTGAACTACGGTCAAACTGTTGATAAAAATCATTAACTTCTACTATATCGAAGGTTTTTAACGCTAAATGAATTGTTTCATCGATGGCGCCCTTAATCGGCCATTGAAATGCGCCTTGTGTATGACCCGCCTTAAAATCACCGGACAACAGCCCATCTTTAGGCTCAAGTGTTAACGCTATATCGGCTAATTCACCGCCTTTGTAGGTGAGCCTATCTGCGGCCACCGTGAGTAAATTAAGTTGCTCCCACCCGACGTTATGACGACCCCCACCCTCTCGAACCAGCCCTAACCAAGGATCTAAGTCTATCTGCTCTTTTTTAACCGCAACCACCCAACCGGGCTGGGTAGGCATCGTGGGCAACCCCTCACCGACAACGACATGAGCCCCATGCACTTGTTGTGCTTGTGCATCAAAACGCAAGGCGGCTTTTAATTGCGAACCATAACGAATACGCCCTTCATATAAGGACGCCTCTCCAACACGCACCGATGCTGAAAAATCAGCATCAAGCGGCGCTTTGTTTTTTGAAATTTGCTCATGCAACCCAATTAGATCTGAAGATAATAGCCATTGCGTCGCGACTTCGGGGTCGTTCGGAAATTGAACCGCTAATTGGTAGTCTGCACCGCCCTTAATATAGGACCACTGTGGACTCGGAAAAAAAGCATCCAAATGATTAATGTCGGTATACCCTTTCAACAAGACGCGGGTCTGATCAGGTAAATTCTCAACCACAGCTGACACGGGAAAACCCAAAGCCTCGCCCTGAATAGAGGCGCCGGGTGTATAGAGCCCTTGCTCGCTAAACCCTAATTCACCGTAAATATTTTGTATCATAAAATTAGCCGATGACCATGCTAAGGACGCACCTGTCAGTCGCGCTAACCCATTAACATGCGCCGAGGCTGACAGTACCATCGGAATTTTCATATCCAGAAAAATATGATTTTCCCCTTGTAGCGACAGACTCTCAACGACGGGTTCTAGCATACTCTTTAAGGGGCTGGCGGCTAAAAATGCTAAGGTTTTTTCAATCTTCCCAACCACTTCTCCTTTCACCCAAACATGGTCACTCTGCAATAATGACGGAATAAAAAACTCACTATTTAATACCGCTGAACTGTTCAGCAACCATTGGTCGGCTGAACCCATCATGGCATCGTTTAAAAACAAAATATTGGCATCTATACCGGTAAATACAGGCCATTTCGGCTCATAATGAAATCCCAGCCCCTGAACCTCTAAAAGCGCTTCTAAGATACCGTTACCCTTTACAAAAGGGTAATCCGCGATTCGACCGTGAAATAAAAAATCTGCCTGCTTAAGCTCCCCTTCAAAAAACGCTTGCTGCAACCAAGTCGCCAAATCAGCATCCAAAATACCGACCGGTAAGTAAGGGCTTATCTTTTGGGCTTGAACGGCTTTAATTTGACTTTGAAAACTCAAAAATGTCTCTTCTTCGATTTCTGGCATCAGCAACTGAAATCGATTATGAAAAACACCCGGTGCCATCGCCACAGTTAAGTTGTCACTGGATAAAACACGACCCTTCACTGTCGACTTCAACTCAACCGCACCGGTTAATGATTGAATCTCCAAAGGTTTTGCAAATACATGGTGGTCAGAATAACGAACATTATTCGCATCCACATGAAATACCATAGCCTGGTCTGTTCCAGAAAAACGGCCGGTTAAATGACTGATCCCGGGATAACTTTCAATCGGTAAAAAACCAAACTCATTCAACTGCCCATCAACAGTAAAAGCCTTAGACTGGGTGTGATAATGACCCGTGAGTGTCGCTAGGGTACCCGTTAAAGCCCACTTCTTAAACTGGGGCAGCGCATGAAGCTTTAAAGACTTTAAAAAATCACTGACCTTAGCCAACAGCGACAACGGCATTTTAGTCAACGACAATCCGATTTGATAACCGCCATTGTGAACATCTTCAGACCAGCTAACTGATAGGTTATTCAATGGTCTCGATCTTCCACCATGGCCTACTGTCATTTTTCTGAGATCTAAATAAGAAACGCCGGCTTCCCGATGCCACTGAAACCAACTGCCAAACGACTTCAGAAAGGCCTGATGTTGAAGCGGGTTAAAAACATTGACTTGGGTAAGATCAACGCGGCCAGAAAGACCTGTCAATGCCATTTGTTTAAAGTCGCCCCAAAGTTCAACATCCCCCGAGCCAGCAAGAAAAAGCGCTTGACCCTTAAATAATTCAGTTAACGCCGCTACTTTTGCAACATTTAATCGATCACTCTTGAGATAAAAGTGTCCGGTCATGGTTTGTAAAGAAAAATCACGCCGTTGTAATTGGATCGCTACCGTCGCCCTATGACCCAGATGACGTGGCCACCCAAATTCCATTCGAATCTCATGCTCTAATGGCTGACGGTTATTCAACCAAAGTTTAATATCCTTAAACCTCAGCGTCTGACCACCGACCCTCTGATCTTGAAAAACCAACTGACTTTCGAAGACATCGACCGTACCGACTTGTGACAACCAAACGGGCGAATCTGCTTGACCCTCAAACCCGGTAATCTGTAACTCACCTTGGCGATTCCGCGTCACGTTAATTTCCGCACCCACCAACTGAATCTGACTTGCTGAGAGTAAACTCTGGGTCTTAATTAAATGCCACAAATCCAACCTTAACCGCACTTGTTTCAGGGTAAAAAAAGACTCTGGGTTCTCGGTCGATACTATTTCAACCCTATCTAAAATTAACTCAGGCAATCCCCTTCGGGTTACTGAGCGTAATGCCCCGATACGAATCGCTACCCCGGCTTCCTCTGCCACTACCGCTTCCAACGAGGCTTTATAGGGTTCAATATTAAACGTTAAAAGCTGTACAACTAAAAACAAAACACCCCAAATAGCGATCGCCCACGCCAAAACACTGCGTATTTTATTCACAACCGTGTGCATTTGACTGGTCGAAAAAAATCTCAAAAAACAACCCTGCCTATCTAAGAAAAATTAACGGTTTAACGCACGTTCCAAAAACTATAACAAGACCACATCATATTGTTCCTGCGTATAACTCGCTTCTGCCCTAAACTTTACTTGGACGCCCAAAAAGGATTCTAATTCAGCCAACATATGCGCTTCTTCATCCAACAATCTATCCACCACATCATTCGAACCTAGAATCATTAATCGCTGAACATTGTACTGCCTGACCTCACGAAAAATCTCCCTGAAAATTTCCAGACAAATGGTTTCTGGTGTTCTTAAAACACCTCGCCCACTACACGTACTGCATGGCTCACAAAGAATATGCTCTAGACTTTCCCGAGTCCGCTTACGGGTCATTTCAACCAACCCTAATGACGAAACCTCTGAAATCTGCGTTTTGGCATGATCTTTGGCTAAATTTTTCTCTAACGCTAAGAACACCTGGCTTCGATGCTGCTCACTTTGCATATCAATAAAATCAATAATGATAATGCCGCCTAAATTCCGGAGTCGTAATTGCCGTGCTATCGCTTGGGTTGCTTCCAGATTCGTTTTAAAAATAGTCTCTTCGAGATTGCGCCCACCGACATAACCCCCGGTATTAACATCCACCGTAGTCATTGCCTCCGTTTGGTCAAACACCAAATGACCTCCGGACTTTAGACTAACCTTACGATCAAGGGCACGGGTAATTTCATCTTCAACCTGATAAATATCAAAAAGCGGTCGGTCGCCGCTATAATGCTCAATAATAGGCAACAATTCAGGCACAAATTCTTGTGCAAATTGAACCAACTTAATATGCGTCTCCCGCGAATCCACCCTGACTCGGTCCAACCCTTCGCGGTATAAATCACGCAGTGCACGTATGCTTAAAGGCGAATCTTGGTACACCAGCGTTTTACTTTTAGCGGTTGTTATTTTAGTTGCAACCGCCTGCCATAATTTATCCAGGAACATCAGGTCCGCTTCTAAAACACTTTCCTCTTCACCCTCGGCGGCTGTTCTTGCAATAAACCCGCCGGTTTCATATTTAGTTTGAAAAGCTTCTAGGCAAGTTCTGAGTCGATCTCGCTCTTCCTCGCACTCAATACGCTGCGAAATGCCAATATTATTCGCATAAGGCATATAGACCTGATAACGCGAAGGAATAGAAATTTCTGCACTTAATCGTGCGCCCTTACTCCCAATAGGATCTTTAATCACCTGAACAGTCACACGCTTGCTCTGATATAAATAATCCTCAATATTGGTCGTTCCTTTAGCGTCAAGATCACGCTGACAAAGATCTCCAATATGTAAAAATCCTGCTTTAGATAACCCAATATCCACAAAAGCCGCTTGCATCCCCGGCAAAACCCGACAAACTTCGCCAATGTAAATATTACCCAAAAGCTCCTGTTGGCTCATGCGCTCAATAACAATTTCTTGCAACACGCCGTTTTCAATCACCGCCACACGAGTTTCTGGGGGCGTGACATTAATTAGAATTTCTTCACTCATGCTGTTTCAACACCTTTACTCCAACGTTTGCTAACAGACTCATGGTTTCAAATAGCGGTAGCCCGACAATTCCTGAATAACTGCCTGAGCAACGTTCAACAAACATTGCACCCAACCCTTGAATCGCATAAGCCCCGGCCTTATCAACCGGCTCACCAGTTGCCCAGTAATCATTTATTTCCTGTAGCGACAGCCCCCGAAAGGTGACCTCTGAAATACTTAATGCCTGCCAATGTTGATCCTGTCTTAAAGAAACAGCGGTCAACACCTGATGTGTCGACCCTGACAATGCCGTCAGCATTGCCACAGCATCAGCCTGATCTTTAGGCTTGCCCATAATCATACCATTTAAGACCACACTGGTATCAGCAGATAATACCGGTAGATTTTTCTCACTCGCTTGCCATACCTGCTGTGATTTTTTAGCGGCCACCCGCCGCACATAATCTACCGGCAACTCAGCATCCAAAACACGCTCATCAATAGCGGCAACACGCACTATATACGTGAGACCCATTTGCTCTAATAATTCACGACGACGCGGCGACGCTGACGCTAAAACAATTTCAGCAGCCATTAACGGTGATAAGGGTGATTTCTAGACAAACTCCAAGCACGATAAATCTGCTCTGCCACCACAACCCGAACCAAGGGGTGAGGAAAAGTCAAATTAGATAAACACCAAGACTCGTTAGCACTCGCTAAAACCGGCTCGGCCAAACCATCCGGACCACCGACCAATAGTGCTATATTCTGCCCCAAGGACTGCCACCGACTCAAGGCACCAGCCAGCTCTTTAGTACTCCATGGACGCCCTTTTAGATCCAGTGCCACACGATGAGTGCCAACCGGTATTTTGGCCGTCATTTTATCGCCTTCTTCTGCAATCACTCGCTCTATACTGGAACTTTTAGAGCGCTTTCCCGGTGCAACTTCTTTGAGCACCAGTTCGCACTCACGCGGTAATCGCCGCGCATACTCTTGATAACCTTGCGTAACCCAACCCGGCATTTTATGACCCACTGACACTAAAAAAATCTGCATAATTCGTGCTAAAACACGACCTCCTTGGCACCGGTTAATGACCCTTATTAAGCCTTCTTTTAGTCGCCTCTAGATCTCAAGAAATTTAACGGCTACTTATTTCAACCACAAGACCTAAGAAACTAACGCTTTACTCGCCCCGCCACTGTCTGCCCCATGAACCGTTGTCGACTGGACTTATAAACCGTGGTATTGGTGTACATATAAAATAGCGTCGTCATCACCTTCTTATGTTGCAAAATCTTTGGCGCTGCCTTCTCTCGATATTCAGTGACCGCTTTGTCAGCAA
>DUCI01000113.1:0-13183 GCA_012959905.1 Methylococcaceae bacterium
TACTCCAATTCAGTCGCCTCAACACGATTAGCTATTTTTCCCCAAAGATCAAATTCCCAATTAATATTTAAATTAATTCGCCAGGTATCGGTATAGGAACCACTGTTAACCCCAAAACCACCACTGCTATTTCTTTTATTTCGGCTCGGGTTAAAGTTAGCCCCAATTTGAGGTAACTGATCTGCACCGTTAACCCGTGCATTGGCATGACTGATAAACATCGCAGAACGAATCGCTTCTAAATCATAATTTTTATGTATGGACTCATCAATAAAAGCATTTAACAAGGGATCATTAAAGTCTTCAGTCCACGGCCTGACATCTACGGGGCCATTATCAACGCGCTCTTCCCACTGCGAGGGAATATCGAATACGGTAGGCTCTGAGTCTTCCTTTAATAATGAGCTACAAGCCGTTAAGTTAAAAAGAATTGTGACTAACAAAACAATTCTCAACGATGAATGAGCCATATCCCCAGTAAACCCTCTACTAAAATCAGTTATCTCCAAAAACGAGATGCAAGGCACTGAATTGTTTTTGAATAATTGCTCAGTAGAACACACTAGAAAGGCATTTAACTAGTGATATCGAACCCAAGGATTAAGATATCTTAAAAATGAGTCATATGCCCTATATTTTGCATCTATTACAACGCCCACTATCGTTCAAGACACGAACACTCTAAGAGATTATTCGGCCTCAAAAAGCAACCTTGCCGTAACCGGGACAACCGTACTGATGGAAGGTAATTTTGCCAGCGTCATCAGTGTTTTTAAACCGTCAGATAACGCATAATCTTCTATATTAAGCACAACGGGCTCCGTTAGCGTAACCCACAAGGCATGATCACTCATGGCACTCACCTGAACACTCACAGGTAACGCGATTTGAACGCCATGTAACTGAAGGTTTATTGTGAGTTCTTGGGATATTAACTGACCCAAGGTTAAGGCATTTATTTCAGTAAGATCCAATGTTGTCACTGCCGTCGCTACAGGATATATATCGGTCTCAAAAAATAGCTTCTTTAGCCGTTCGTTTCTAACGGGGATTTGAGTTTCTACGCTATTGAGGTTGATAGTAAGGGATACTTGACCGTTGTCATCTACAGACCCTGTTAGACCCGTCAGCACATGCACTTCACCAACCGTATTTTTTTTGACCGAAATAAAATTTATCTGACTACTGTCCTGATTTAAAATCCACCCGGCCATTACCGGGTGACTTAAACAAGTCATTATCAACAGGAGAAGGAGACGATCACGTTTCAATATTTTCATTAACTTGTTTTAGTAATTTAACAATTTTACAACCATAACTGAATGTGTATTAAAAAGCTAATAGCAACGTATTACGTTTGGGTTTATGTCATCAGCCAAGGGTTATAACTTACCCAACGCATCGGTTAAATACCAATCGACACGACGCTGTTTGGCTAATTTCGATTCCGCTTCTACGAACTGTTCACCATAGCCAACTTTTATGATTTGTCCCGGGTTTACACCTAAATAAATCATCATCTTGGCCACTTCTTCAACCCTTTCAAGACTCAATTGTTGATTGTATGGTGCTGGGCCTATTGAATCACTATAGCCCGCTAAAAATACACAGGTGTCTGAATGATGACTTAACTGCTCAGCTTGTTTTGCGATTAACTCCACAAAGGGTTGGCTGATCAAAATACTATCGTGACTAAAATAAGTAACGCCTTTTTTAAAGCCTGCAGATTGGTCTAAAAACTTACTGGGACTAATCAGGGTTGTACAGTGTGATTGTGTCTGTTCATCGACTTGATTAATCTGGGTTGTTAAACCGGTGGGTTTACCTGTTTTTAAAAGCGGGTTAGCGGCATGACTAAATCCCACCATAAAAAACAAGGTCAGTAATACTGCTAATTTACCAGTCTTTAATTTCAACATACGACGGTCTCCTACACTTTAAATAGCCCTTACTCAAAGGGGCCAATGAATGAATGTGATGCTTATTTAAGCATTAATCGTATGACCTAATTACTAAGAATTTATGAATAAATAATGAAGAAAAGATGGGCATGTTGATCTGGCAACCTTTAGGCCGCCGGTAAGGTTAGAACTACTGATACGCCCGATCCATCCAAACGATTGGTAACATTAATATGGCCCCGATGCGATTGAATAATATGATAAGCGATATACAACCCAATACCTAAATGTGGACTATTTACTGCGGCATTCTGACGAGGGATAATCCCTGTGAAAAGCGCCTTCAACACCGAGTCACTCACCAGCGGACCATCATTACTGATAGTCACAGAAACCCATCCGGCTTCACACCCCAAAACAATATCAATACTGCCGTTTGGGGAAAGATGATTGATCGCATTATCTTTGATCTTATCTAAGAGTTGTACAAAGCGAAGGTCATTGCCTTGTATAAGAACCTCACGACTAGAATCGCTATAGTTAAATTGGACCGCCGGATGTAATTCGCGAATGTTTTCCACATAATCACCCAGCAAATAGGCTAAATCGATGGTGGCTATAACATCGGTTGCCAATGCCTCCTCAATATGGGCTGCTTCAGTTAATCGGCTAACAATCAATTCGAGTTGTAAAATGGAGCGCTTGGTTTTTTTAACGATTTCGGTAACTTTTTCTGGTGATGTCTCTAATTGCTGCAGCCCTAAACTTATCGCATTGACCGGATTTAAGATTTCATGGCGCAGGGTTCTCGGGATGGTTTCTAAAAAATGCGTGTAGCGTCCTAACCGACCTAACAGCTCAGTCGCCCCACGCGACAAATCACCTAAATCATCTCGAGCCTCTTTTTCTGATTGGATATCGGTTTTAACTAAACGCCCTTCTGAATTAATAACGCTATTTAATTCACTACTTAAGCGTAAAATTCGAAAAGACAAGCGCACTATAAATAAGAAGATGCCCATCACCACAGCAATAATCACATACGCCAAGCGGTCAAGCGTCTTACGTTGATGCGTTAAAATATCCTGACTGTCTTTTTCAAGTAACACAGCGCCGATAATTTCTTCTTTAAGAAAAACAGGTTCTGCGCTCGCAATCACCGTACTCATAATCCCTTGTTCATTTTTACGCTGATAGGTAACCACTTGACTGGCACCCGCCAACGCTGAATCAATTAAACGTTTGCTTTTTTCATTATTTTTATCGCATAGATTAACCGTCTGGGTCATCGAGGGTGTCACCGTCCTAACCCGTCGATAACGATCAACGACACAAATGCGCGTGCTTTCAAGTCGCTCAAGACCGGCTAATATTTTTTGTAACGGATATGACAAAATAATCAGTTGATTGAGCTCACCCGACCATTGCGTCGGCAATGTTCCGATCACTGTTTCTACCTGACGAAAATACGAGTCATTCACGTCAGCGGCCATCACGACAAGACGATGCTCAAAACCCACCCAATCATAAGGTAATTGAAACTCAACTTGATAACCCTTTTTTGTCGGCTTCAAAAATGCCTTAATTTGATATTCCGGTTCTCCTGTAACCGCATGACGCCAGTCTTCATGGACTTCAAAAGCGGTCATTTCGCCCGGTTGGGCGGCGACCAACACATAGCGTTGTGGCAAACCATTCTTTTTAAGAATTAAACGAATATGATCACTGTTATCAAGCCTGCGGTACTTTAAAGGATCTCTAAAGAGCAATTTAGAATCCTCAACTGCAACAAACCCATAAAGGCTTTTCGCCCGTTCCCCTAATAACAAATTGAATGCCAGTGGCTGAGAGAAACGGCTGTCTTCAGCATAAAGCGCACTGTCTTGACTGTAACGGTGAAAAAAATCATCTGTGATTCCCCAATCATCCTTATCACCGTTAAGGGTAATGGGTGCGCGCAAATGAAAGACATTAAGCGATGATTTTTCTATCCATTCACTATCCAGTTCGCTGGAATAAAAAAACAAATCAGAGCGCTCATGTAATACCTTAGCAATCGCTTGTGTTGACAATAATTGCGCTTCGGTTTGTACCTGAAGGTGGAGCTCTTTCATTTCCTGAAAATAACGATAGCCCAAGGTAAAAATCATTATCAGAAACAGGCCAATAATAACTAACGGGCCTCGACCTATCCGTAATCGAAAAGAACTCGCTTTCATTCCAACGATAATTTATAACCGAAACCATAACGCGTTTTAATCGCATTAAAATTTCCATCAACGGCCTTAAACTTGTGACGAATTTGAGCTATATGAGTATTAATCGTGTTATTTTCAACAACACCCTGACGTGTCGCTTCTGAAAAACCATCATAGCTGACACCATCAGGGCAATCGAGTAATCGTTTGAGCATCGCAAACTCTGTTGGCGTTAATAACACACCCTGCTCATGCCAAGTGACTTTACAAGTCACTGAATTAATGGCCAACGGACCCAATTGTTGGCAAGGGGTTGAGATTGCTACGACTTCGGAAGATAAACCTTGTTTGATATTCAATAATGAACGAACGCGAGCTAAAAGATATTCAAAGGTAACCGGCTTGGTTTGATAATCCCAGGCACCGAGATTTAAACCGTATATTTCATCAACCTCATTACCGCGACTGGTTAAAAATAAAATAGGAACTTCACGCGGTTTAATCTGCTCAATGAAACGACAGAGTTCAAACCCACCTTCTAAATCGTGCCCAAGCATGATATCTAAAATGGCTAAATCAGGGAGTTGTTGGCGAAACATTCTTTCAGCCTGTGCTCTATTTGAATACTCATCGACATGATAGCCTTGCGCGCGCAAGGCGACACTATACTGACTGCGTTGTTGCTCGTCATCTTCTACAATTGCAATTATTTTTTTAGCCATCAACAAGATCCATTTATTCCAACAAATTTTCTATTGAGATCATAGTCTAACAAAAATGATCGGCATTTACGGTCTTGACATGAGGCTTCATCTTTTCCCCATAATTTAACGGGTTGAAAAAACAATACGCCGTCACGTTATAATAAAAAAAACACCTTTTGGGCAGGTATTGTTATTAAAAATAATCCTTATATTTGTGGTATTGATCTCGCTTGGCATTGTAATAAAAACAATTCAGCCATGGCTTTTGGTGAACTCATGAATGGTGAATTAATCATTAATGATTTAATACCGAGCATAAAAACTATTCCTGAAATCCTCAAAAAGATTAAAGAAAAACCCGCTCTGACCGGACTAGCTCTTGATGCCTCTCTAATTATCCCTAATCAAACGGGGCAACGGTTTTGTGAGCAACAATTAAATAGCTATTATCGATCAAAAAAGGCAGGGTGTCACCCGACTAATAAAACACTCTACCCCAATGCTGACAGTGTTGTATTGTCACAGCATTTAACGCAATTAGGTTTTTATCATTTAAATCATCCAGACCGAGGATGTTGGCAATTAGAATGTTATCCGCACCCTGCAATCATCGAATTTTTTGCCTTAACTGAACGCCATCTTTACAAAAAAGGGTCTGTAGCGACTAGAAAACAAGGCCAAATTACATTGGCTAAATACCTTAGCCGCCTGCACTCTTCCCAGGTGCTAAGGTTGACTATTAACACCCTTTTTCAACACCATGTGGAGCCTGACTATATTACAGCACTGAAAGGCCATACCTTAAAACAAAACGAAGATACTCTGGATGCCATAATCTGTGCCTATATCGGCGGATTATATGTGACCGGCGTTAACGACCAGTGTTTCGGCGATACGGAAAATGGTTATATCTATGTCCCACAACAAAAATGTATCTAAATGAACACGTTAATGTTGAACAAACACCCCTGTCACTCCCTATTTCATCTATAAACCATTCTGCGCTCTATGTTAGGATGACGGTACTTCAGTATTTTTTTAATTAACTACGAGCGTTTAATTATGCATAAACTCATAACATTACCCCTTTTACTTTTGGCATTACTTCTTCCCTTTAAATCTATGGCTGCAGAAGCCGAAGAAATGACTCTAGATGCATCTTATTTCGCTGGAAGTTGGAAGTTAATTGCAACGGGGCCTAAGCTTTTCGCAAAAAAACCTGACCGTGTCGATGATAATCCGTTCAGTTATGTTGACAAAAAGAAAATCAAAGAAAATCAAACCTGGACGTTTAATACGGATGGGAGTTTTAGTTTAAGCGCTATTGATCACCGCGCTGCTGCACCTTTTACCATTACATCAACATTTACTGTTGAAAACAACACCTTGATTATTAAACGTGTTGGTCGTTCACTTTATGATCGCTATAAAGTATTTTTGCGGAAAGGGAAAAAATTGGTTCTAAAAGGAGGCATGATGGGTTACGCGGTATTTGAAAAACTATAGCCCCATCGCTTACGTGTAATTAATACCTATCTGGTGGTCATTTTTTAATGCGCTGCTGGGTAGGTTTTTTATCACCTAACTTCATAAATAAACAACACCTAGCCCTCTGGCCATAACCACGCTGCACCACGAACACCGCTTGAATCGCCATACCGGGCTGCACTCAGCTGTGTATTGATCGTATCTGAAAAAATATAATCGCCCCATAAGGCCTGCACACGATCATAAAGTTGTGCAATATTAGACATTCCACCACCGAGCACAATGATCTCAGGATCAAGTATATTTATGATACCGGCCAATGATCGGGCAACTTGGTCACAATAACGTTCAAAAGCACTGATCGCAATCAGATCTCCTTGCGTCGTCTGATCAATAATTTGCCTACTATCAAAATCACATTCATTTTCAGCATTAAACCGCTCCGCAAACCCTGGGCCTGATAAAAAAGTTTCAATACAATTTGACTGCCCACAATAGCAAGATAAGTTGTCACCATCAGATGGGTTAAAGCCAGGTAATGGATTGTGTCCCCATTCACCGCCAATAGCATTGCAACCGGTTATGACCGTACCATTGACAACAATCCCTGCACCGACACCGGTGCCCAGAATAACCCCAAACAGACTGTTACAATTTACGCCAGCACCATCGCTATATTCAGATAATGCAAAACAATTAGCGTCATTCGCTAACCGAACAGTGCGGTTAAGATGACTTTCAAGATCTTCTTTTAAGGGTTTTCCATTAAGACATACTGAATTAGCATTTTTAACGACTCCAGTGTCCGGAGAGATTACACCCGGATGACCCACACCGACTGAACCACTCACGCCTAATTCTTGTTCACATTCGTCGACCAAGCAAGCAATGGCTTTGAGGGTATCGGGATAACTATTTGGAGGGGTTGCTATGCGTTGTTTAAATAACGTTAAACCATTAAAATCAAGAGCAACCAATTCTATTTTGGTTCCGCCTAAATCAATTCCAATTCGCATAACATAGAAAAAATATCTATCGCCTCAGTCCTTCTTAAAAAACGCTCAGCTTAACCATTATGTGGAGAATAACCGTCAAGCACTGTGGTCATTCTCGTACAGCGTCACTAACGGTCCCATTCAAACTCACAACCACCCTTATTACAATCAAACTGTAATAAGACCTACTGTTTATTTCTTAGCGGCTGCTTTTTTCGCCGGCGCTTTCTTAGCTGCAGGCTTTTTGGCGGCTGCTTTTTTCGCCGGCGCTTTCTTAGCTACAGGCTTTTTGGCGGCTGCTTTTTTCGCCGGCGCTTTCTTAGCTACAGGCTTTTCTGCGGGTGCTGTTTCATCCGCAACAACATGTGTGCCGCTTTGTGTTCCTAAATTTTCCTTAATAAGGCCTGCTACGATACCCGCAATGATACTAACTGCAATAATTGATTCCACTGTTTTCCCCTCTAAATTCTATTTTAATGCAACCCTAAACACAGACAAAAACAATACCAAAATAAGTCCATTATTGTCGTAATCTTTAACATAGGCTCTTAATCTATTTTTCAAAAAATCATGAATGATAAGTTGAAAATTTATAGTAACTTAATTTTGTTTTCAAAACACTAGTAAAATAAAAAAAACCGACCTCTTAACCACATTTTCTATGCTAATTGAGAATCATAAAAATGTAATCACGCCCAATGAAATTTAACGTTTATACCTTAGATTCATTCATGAGAATGACCCATTCAGACTCAGAAACAATCTTTACTGCTAAGTCCGTAGCACGTGCAATTTTACTAGCGCCAACATTCTCCCCACACACGAGGTAATCTGTAGCGTGAGAAAGTGAACCCGGGACTTCACACCCGAGTGCCAAAGCTTGCTCTTGCATTGCTCTTCTACTGCGCTGCATTTTCCCTGTAAAAATTACTTTCTTACCGGTCAATACAGATTCCGCTATGACCCTGTCTCGTTCTAACATTGTCTTTTCAAGGATGAAGCCTTGATCCATCAGAAATCTAATGGTTGGCCACTTATGTGCTAACTGCTTAACAACGGCCTGGGCGGTTAGCTCCCCAAAACCATTGATTGCCGACATTATAGGCACTGTCATAGTCGGTAATTGTTCCAATGGGATATGTTTTAATAACCGACGCGAATCACCCACCCCCAATCGATTAAGGCCAAAAGCCGCTAGAAAACGATAATCATCAACCGCTTCCGTTAGTGATCTTTCAAGTTGTTGAATAATATTTTCTGATTGTTTGGGACCAAAACCCATAGCGTCTAATTGGCCTTGTTCTAACTGATAAATTCCTTCTAAAGTGACCACTCCAAATGCAATGATTTTCTCAATACTTTTAGGCCCTAATAAATCGACATTGCCTATAATTTTAAAAAAATGTTCTAAACTTGCCTGTAATTGCGCGGGACAATTCAAATCATAACAAACCAAAAAATCATTATCCCATTCAAGTGTACTCAGACAACTTGGGCAAACTTTTGGTATTAAAGGCGAACCCTGCCCAGAAATTTTGCGCTCATACTTAGGAATCACCTCTCCTGCTCTTGAAATTTCAATTTCATCACCATTGGCAATATTATCTTTTAAAATATTTCCTGCATGATGTCCAGTGACCCGCCTAATCGTTGCACCAGAAATAAAAACAGGCGTTACACTAAAAACTGGCGTCACCCGACCGGTTCTTCCTGTTTGCCACAAAACATCTTCAATGATAGTTTGCGATCTTTCGCCTAGATCTTTTTTAGCTATTTGATAACAGTGATGATGATTAGTAGACCCCATTTCTAATTGAATTTCAGGATTCATAATGTCAATAACTGCACCGTCTGTTGGATAACCACACGCCTTAACCGACTGACAAACAGCCTCAAGGTCAATCATTAATTCAGCTATGCTTCCTTGCCAATTTTTCAATGCTGTATAGGGCACGAATTGTGCCGCACCGGCTAATAAGGCCGCTTTAGCATATTGATTTATATTATCTGCACCAACGAGTCCCACCATAAAATTTCTGGGGTGGGTAAATTCATCTTTAAGAAATTCATCAAAATACGCAGATGCTAAGACTAATTCTCCTAAACCCGTATCGTCACCGACATGGCGAACCCCTAAATCAAATACATGCGTGACATTAGTCCCAGACTCCCCATTACCACGGGTTGCTAAAATACCTTGCTCTAAAGAAGCCGCTAGGCCATCTAATTTAGCCGTGACACGCACTTTAATATCATCATGATTAACCGAAATTTTATCCGCTGCTTTTTTTACCCGTTGAAAAAAGCGCTCCATGTCGTCAAGACTATAGGCCTTATCTGTACTTAACATCGGCCTCCGGTGTTTAACTTTTTGTTCCGAAAAAAAGGGTTCTTTTTCTACCCGATGAAGAAGTTTATGCTCAGGATAACGTCTTTGTAGCTCGGCTAAATACTCATGGTCATACATAGAATCTTCTATAGTGGGTTTCCCTAACCGGTAAGCCTTATTAGCTTTCTTGATAACGTGTTCAAGTTCGCTATCGGTAAGTTCACTAGCAGGTGGATAAATTGCCATCGGTGAAATCTACTCGCTCTGGAAATAAATGAAGGTTCTATCGTTATTATACGCTGTATAAAATGTGATTATTTCATCGCTTAACTTATAGATTGAATTAGTATAAAGGGATATCCATTTTTTAAAAATGCTACACTGATTAGCAACTGTCATCATGCTGTTACCAACCCTTATGCGTCATCAACTTAAAAATACCGGGGCCCTTTTACTGTTAATTATTTCTTTAACGGGCTGCCAATCTTCCTTCGGACCCAATATCGTTAAAGAAACCCATACCGGCTATAACAACGCTATAGCCATGACTTTAAATCATCAAATGTTACTTAATTTAGTTCGATTAAAATACTTGGATGAGGCCTATTTTCTGAAAGTCAGCAGTGTCACTGCATCGATGAGCTTTAGTGGTAATTTAGGTTTCAGTTCTAGCTTTGATCTTGCGCCAGGTGGCAATTTAATTAAACCCGACATCGGCATTGGCTACACAGACAGGCCCACGATTACCTACCAACCGGTACAAGGAGAAGACTTCCTCAAAAATGTTTTATCCGGTATTTCTCTTGATGCCATCATGGTTCTAACGCAATCAGGTTGGAGTATTGAACGTGTTTTCGGGTTGTGTGTGGAAAAGACAAATGACTTATTAAATGCACCGTCTGCCTCTGGCCCGACACCGACAAAAGAGCCTAAATTCAGGAAATTCAAGAAATTACTATCGCTATTAAAACACCAGCTTGATCAAGGCACTATTGACATGGGTTCAGCCACTAATGATAAGGCAATAAATATTTTATTTAAAGCGCACAATGATCATGAAACAAAAGAAATGCATGAACTGGGTAGATTATTAGGCTTTACCTTAGACCAGAATAATTCCGCACTCATCACCTTAAACACTAATTTTCTCAAGCAAGAAAAAAACCAGCTCACTATTCGAACACGGTCAATATTAAGTATTATGTTTTATCTTTCTCAAAACATTGATATCCCTATTGAGCATGTGCATGCAGGCTTAGTGATTATTACCAAAAACCATCAAGGGGAAACATTTGATTGGAGTCATACACCTGCGGGCTCAGTTTTTAAGATCTTAAGCAGTCGTGAAAAACCTGAAAATGCACACCTTGCTATTCCCTATCGTGACTATTGGTATTATATTGCCGACAATGACTTGCAAAGTAAAACTACTTTCATGTTATTAAAACAATTATTTGATATCCAATCAGGGCAAACTAAATTTACCGGTCCTGCATTAATGATACCGGTTAGGTAGGCTTTTAAGCGTTGTGATAGATCAATAAATGACGGACCACATGGCCTGCTTCATAAATTCGAGAGCGTTGAAAACTTTAGCCCCATAATGGCATTGTTTTTATCATTATCATAGTGTAGCCAAACCACCTCGCCCATACCCGTCATTCTTTTTTCTTGAATTTCAAAGGTTACCTTTTCTTTATTTTTAAATCCCACCGGTCCAATGACATAGACCATCATCCCTAAAGCAGAGGTATCCGTTGTCGTGAAGTTATACGTTAAACCCTCATGCCTAAGGATACCCTTTAAAGCTTGTGCCTGCCGATAAAAGCGTCGTTTACTCTTGCTCATTAATGAATCATACCGTGACTCATAGAATTCAAATCCAGTCAAAAACTGTCCTGATATGGATTTACTCCACACCATCATGCACAGTCCTGAAACACTGAGTGCGTGCAAATTAAACTCGATTAACTTATGTTCACTAATTCCTTGAAATAATTCCCGCACGGTGGGTATTAATACAGTCGGTTCAATTTTTGCTAAAAAACCGGTTAATGAAATATTAACGACTGAAATCATTAATTCTTCACTCCCCACCACAATATATCCATTAGTATTTAATGCGATTCGTTCACATCGATCGTTCATAAAAAACCTTTTTTTCAAGCCACATTCTAAAGAAACGTAGTCTAAAAGGAGGGGACTTTCAAATAATCGATTCTGTTGAAAAACACCCCTAAAAAAAACCCTGTTAATATTATTGAGGTAAAGTAAAAAAGAACACTGTTAATTTTTAGCCTTATGGGGGATTGTTAACCTATTCCTACTGATGCAGTATAGTCGTCATGAATCTAATGCGTAAAAAAGGAAATGCTATGCCTTATCTAAAATTAACCACTAATACACCCTTAAATGACTCTGACTCCGGTGAACTTCTCAACCAATTATCCCAATTAATAGCGCTCGAAACAGGAAAACCAGAAAACTATGTACTGGTAGAATTAAATCAAAACCGTCACATGTTATTTGCCGGGAACAAGCATCCCTTAGCCTATCTTGAATGTAAAAGCATCGGTCTGACAACGAACCAGACAACGTCTATTTCAAAATCAATCAGTGAGTGCTTGGAAAAATTTTTAAACGTTAAACGAACCCGAATATATATTGAATTCAGCGATTGCCCTGGAGAATATTGGGGTTGGAATGGCGCCACATTCAGGTAATTTTTCTGGTGGACTCAACCCCCAGAAACAAACTTTATAAGAACGTTATTAACTAAGTATATTCAATAGCCAGTAGTGGGTGTCCTTTACTAATTAAGTCACCATTGTTGACTAATACTTTAACTATTTTACAATCGGCATGTACTGAAATCTCATTAAATAACTTCATCGCCTCTATAATAAAAATAACATCACCTTCCTTGACCAGCGAACCTTCTGAAACAAAAGGGTCATCACCGATACCTGAGGCATGATAAAAGGTTCCTGCCATAATCGCATCGATCGTATTGGGGTAGCTATCAAGATTTATTTTCGCGGCACTGACTTCCTCTTTAGGCGTGTCAACAGTCTTGCTTTCTTTAGGCTGAGGTATCGGTGATGCACTGATATTACCGGTATCGGTCGCTTGCGTTACCGTGCCAGACCGTAAAGAGAGATTAAAGTCTCCTTTTTTGAGCGTTAATTCATTTAATTGTAAATTAGACGCTTTTTCAATCAGGATACTCATCCCATTGTAATCATCCTGATGCAAGATAGGGCTTAATACTTCAGGGTGTTGCGGCTCTACGGAGGCGGGTGTTTTAACCGCCTCAACCACAGCCAGTTCTTCTAGTTCAAGGTCAGCTGGGGTTGGAGGTCGTTCATTTTCTGGAATCGCACGCCATTTAAAAAACTCAACAGCCACCTCAGGAAAGAGACAATACGATAAAATATCTTCTTCATTGGTAATGAGGGTTGGATCTGATATAGATTCGCCTGCCGTAGGCAACATATCTTCAAGATCATCTGCAGGACGATAATCAATGGGCGTTTCATCGCCGAGTATTTTCTTAATGAAAGCCGCT
>DUCI01000113.1:13193-36419 GCA_012959905.1 Methylococcaceae bacterium
GGTGACTTACCGTAAAAACCTTTCACATAACTTTTTACTTCTTGCGGAACTATTTTATAGCGTTCATTACAAATAATATTCATCACCGCCTGCGCACCCACAATTTGACTCGTTGGGGTCACCAAAGGAGGGTAGCCTAAATCTTTTCTAACCCGTGAAACTTCTTCTAACACCTCAGGTAGTCTATCCAGAGCATCTTGTTGTTCTAATTGCGACCGAAAATTTGAGATCATTCCTCCAGGGATTTGATGGTCTAAAATCTCAGCGTCAATAATAGGATCATTACTGCGTCGCCCTGCGGTTCTTTTAGGTCCTAACTCAATAAAATATTGATTAACCGTTCTTAACGCGTCAATATTTAAGTCAATATCAAATTCTGTTTCATCAAAAATAGCCAACATAGTTTCAACGGGGGGTTGCGATGAAAAACCAGCCATAGAAGAAACTGCACAGTCAATGGCTCCCGCACCGGCTCTAACACCGTCTAAATAGGCAGAGCAAGCCATTCCACTGGTTGCATGCGAATGAATTTGAATGGGAATATTCAGGTGCGTTAAGGCGGATACTAAATTAGTCGCTACCGTGGGAGACAATAACCCTGCCATATCTTTTACGCACAAAGAATCAATCCCCATTTCAACTTGCGCTTTAGCATCATTGACATACTTTTCAATCGTATGGACTGGACTAATCGTATAAGACAGTGTGCCTTGCGCATGGGCGCCGCTTTTCTTAACCGCTTCAATGGCTGAACGCACATTTCTGGAATCATTTAGAGCATCAAATATTCTAAAAATATCAACCCCATTATCATGTGCAGTACCGACAAAACGCTCAACCAGATCATCAGAATAATTCTTATACCCGACTATATTTTGTCCTCTCATTAACATTTGCAACGGTGTTTTAACCGCTTTTGCTTTAATAAGTCTAAGTCGCTCCCATGGGTTTTCCCGCAGAAAACGCAAGCAAACATCAAAAGTAGCACCGCCCCACACTTCTAAGGAGTAGTATCCAACCGTATCAATAAGATCAATAATGTCAATAATGTCTCCGGTGCGCATACGGGTCGCCCAGAGTGATTGATGTGCATCGCGCAACGTAGTGTCGGTAATTCTTAGCGTATTATTTTCCATTTTTTAAATCACATCACTGGGTGGTTAAGCTAAAGGAGACGTTATAACTTTTAAATATTACCGCAAAATTGCCGTAAAAAAGTAACTATGTATTTTTACCATCATCGCTCTGATAAAAACACCTTTTTTTCATTTAAACGTTATTTACTGTAAAGCTTAATCATGTTTCTCTGATCACTACCATTTGCGTTACTATATAATTACTTTTTATTTTCATTCTATAAGTTGTTATGAGCATATCATTCAAATTTCTTACCCTTTTTTGTCTTGCTGCTATTTGTCAGGGTTGTGTCTTCACTAAAGTACTCTCAGTACCTATGCGAATGGGAGGCGCGGTGATTTCTATCATCCCCGTGGTAGGTAATCAAGCCCATGATTCGATTGATGCGATCGCGGATTCCGTTGATGAACTACCGTTCTAGGAACTCATCAATCGCCGCTTGACGACTAACAGGCGGGTAATCTTTTGTTGCGTTAGTCGAGCTATTGGTTCTTAAATTCAACCCTAAATGATTTGCTAATTTTACCGCTGTATTGTTAACGTAAAGGTATTCATCCCGATGACTAGAAACCAACACCTTGAGTTTCAATTAGATCACTCCGTTATTCATCTTAATCATGCTGCTGTTGCTCCATGGCCTCAACGCAGTGTTCAAGCCGTTGCGCAATTTGCCCTAGAAAACGGCGCTATGGGTTCGACAAATTACCTCAGCTGGATAGCCATTGAAAAGAAACTCAAAAACCAATTAAAACAACTTATTCATGCCCCTTCAGTCGATGACATTGCGCTGGTTAAAAACACCTCTGAAGCATTATCCTTTGTCGCTTACGGCCTTGACTGGCATCCGGGCGACAATATTGTTTCCAGCAACATTGAATTCCCTTCTAACCGAATTCCGTGGCAATCACTTGCAAACCAAGGCGTAGAATTTAGACAAGCTAGTTTAGAAAAAAATAAAACACCTGAATTCAGCTTATTCTCAAAGGTCGATACCAAGACCCGCCTTATTACCATCAGTTCCGTGCAATTTGCTGCTGGCCAACATCTAAACCTTGAAATGATCGGAGACTTTTGCCGCCAACAGGGTATTTTATTTTGCATTGATGCGATTCAAAGCCTTGGGGCTTTGAATTTTGATGTCCAACGTTACCAAGCTGATTTTGTTATGGCTGATGGTCACAAATGGATGTGTGGCCCTGAAGGTCTGGGCGTGTTTTATAGCCACCCTGATGCCAGAAAACAACTTAAATTAACCCAATATGGCTGGCATATGATTAAGGATACCCATGATTATGAAAATCTACCGTGGGAAGCCCACACTTCCGCACAACGTTTTGAATGTGGTAGTCCTAACATGCTTGGTATTCATGCCTTGTCAGCCAGCTTATCGCTATTATTAGAAATTGGAATAGATAACGTAGAACAACAGGTTCTTGCCAATGCCCGCTATTTAGCCTCTAAAATACAACAAAGCAAACACCTTATTTTACTCAGCGCCTCACCTTCGCAACTGAATTCAGGTATCGTGCTCTTCAAACACAAAACACTTCCCAAAAAACACTTATACCATTATTTACAACGTCATAAGGTTCTCTGCGCAATGCGAGGGGAAGGGATCAGATTTTCACCCCACTTCTATAATACTGTTGAGCAATTAGATCATGCTCTAAATATTGTTAGTGAAGCTGCACCCCGTTAAATTTTATTGCTCTATTCGCCAACGTTTTAAAATAAAGCCTTAACGATTATAAAATAAGTTCTGAAAATTCAGGGTACTTTGTTCTGCAATTTGTTCTACTGACGTATTACGTAGCTGTGCTATGAATTCAGCCACGTAACGAACGTACAAAGGATAATTAGGTTTCCCTCGAAAAGGAACCGGGGCTAAATAAGGGGAATCGGTCTCAATAAGAAAACGATCTGCAGGTACTTTTTGTGCCGCTTCCTGTATTTGTTGTGCATTTTTAAAGGTAACAATACCTGAAAAAGAAATATAAAAATTTAATGCTAATGCTTTTTCAGCCATGGCCCAATCTTCGGTAAAGCAATGAATAACACCACCCACTGTATCCGCACCTTCTTCTTGTAAAATTCGAATAGTGTCATCAGCGGCCTCACGCGTATGAACGATCAATGGCTTATTAATTAATTTAGCCGCCCGAATATGATTTCGAAAACGTTGATGCTGCCATTGCAGGTCACCGTCACTACGAAAATAATCCAAGCCTGTTTCACCAATACCAATAACTTTCGCATCCCTTCCTAATTCAACTAATTCAGCGACACTGGGATCATGACCTTCTTGAACATTAGGGTGCACTCCAACGGTAACCGGAATATTATCAAACGGTTCCACTAATCGGTACATCGCAGGATAGGACTCCCAGTCAATACTAATACACAACATTGAACTAATTTGTTGTTCTTGGGTAGCTACGACAAAGTTTTTAAAGTTGTCGTCATAAGGAGTAAGATCAATTCGATCAAGGTGACAGTGGGAATCAATTAACATGGATGAATAACTATAATTAAATAATTACATTGTATAAGTTGCTCGTTCGCAATTCAAATAACCTGAGAGGTACTTTTCTATTTTTTTTTTAATAATGCCATTGCTATCATTACAAAATTGAATGCCAACGCCTTGTTCTCGATAGTTCTCCGAATTACTGGGTGTAATCCAGACCACTTTCCCCGTAAAAGATATCCGTTCAGAGTCATTAAGCAGCCGCAGTAGAAAAAAAAATTCATGATTTAATGCAAACGTCTCTTGAGTCGCTATGAATAAGCCCCCATCAATAATCAATGGCATATAAGAACGATGTAGTTCATCCTGGTCGCTAATAACGAGCGACAATATTTCTGAATCATGCTGAACGACCATTTAAGACCTCGCAACTAAACAGCCAACCACCGGATAAAGAATCCTTCATAGGCCAAATTTTTATTAATCGGTTGTTTTAATTGAACACGTAATTCCAGTGTAGTCACATACAAATCATATAACTTCTGTAAGTCTAGATTACCCGAGAGTATGTTCAAGGAATCATATAAATCAATATTCCGTACGCTGGTGTTCGCCGATGTTTGGCTTATTTTCACAAGGTCGACAATCCAAGAGTTGATCCAAGCAAGCAAATCAAATTGATGATGATCACAACAAAATGCAGCAACCTCTACAATAGATACCTTTTTACTGCGTAACAAACAAAACTGATTAAATAATTGTTCCCTAATAGCAATTGCATCAGACCCTGCATATTCTTGTGCTAACAAGGGCGCACCATTAGTTAACTGTAATAATAAAGACAAGTCACCGGAAACCTTATTACTGGCCAACCAATCAGTCGCACACTCAGGACTAGGCGTTTTTATCAATATTTTCTGACACCGACTCTGAATAGTAGCCGGTATCAGCGATAATTGATCCGTGATCAAAATAATAGCGGTACGGTTAGGCGGCTCCTCTAAACCTTTTAAAAAGCTATTCGCAGCCGAGCGATTCATTTTCTCCGCTTGGTACACCACAATGACACGATATTGTTGATATTGAACCGTTAACCTTAACTGGGACAACAACCCACGAATCTGATCAACCCCAATGTCTTTATCTTCTGATTCAGATTTAATTTCCACAAAATCAGGGTGCGTACCAGAGCGAAAAAGTGTGCAGGACCGACAGTGACCACAAGGGGTAAAGGTATCATTGCACGTTGTCTCACATAACAATAATTGCGCAAAAAATCTAACTAACTTTCTCTTTCCGAGCCCAGCCTGTCCGGTGATTAAAATACTTTGAGGAATTCGCTCATGGGTAATATAGGCCCTCAATAACTGCCAAGCAGTGTCATGCCAAGGGAGGATATCCCTACACGCATTCATTTTTGTAATAACGGTAATAAATGCGCAACCATGTCTTGTTGTACCGACTCTAATGACTGATTAGCATTAATAACTTGAATTCGATTAGGGTGATTTTGCGCTTGTAACAGATAAGCTGCTCTCACTCGCTCAAAGAACGGTAATTGTTCTTGCTCAAAGCGGTCATTATTCAACCGTTCTTTCACCCTTTGCATACTTACACTAATCGGGGCATCCAGTAAAAATGTTACATCAGGCCTAAAGAGGCCCTGAACCCAAGTTTCCAATTGCTGAATTAAACTTATTTGCATTTGTCGCCCCCCGCCCTGATAAGCATAGGTTGCATCAGTAAAACGATCACTAATCACCCACTGGCCTTGGGCCAATGCAGGGTAAATAACCTCCTTGAGGTGTTGAGCACGGGCAGAAAACATCAGTAATAATTCAGTCTGATCTGCGACAGCCTCCGCTCTTTCTTCTAAAAGTAATGATCTGATTTGTTCTGCCAAAGGCGTGCCTCCAGGTTCCCTGGTAACAACCACTGAAAGCCCCTGTTTTTCTAAAAAACTTTGGATGAAATGAAGGTTGGTTGATTTACCCAGCCCCTCTCCACCTTCCAAGGTTATAAACTTTCCTGATTCCATGAGTATTATTTCTGATAACGGTTAACAGCTTTATTATGACTTTCTAATGAATTAGAAAAAACATGCCGACGGTGTCCATTAGCCACAAAATACAAGCTATCCCCTTGCGCGGGATGTAAGGCCGCATGTATGGCTGCTCTCCCCGGCATGGCAATCGGGGTGGGCGTTAAACCCTTGTGTCGATAAGTATTATAAGCGCTATCCTCGAGCAGGTCTTGTTTCCTTATATTGCCCTGATATTTACGTCCTAACCCATAAATCACAGTGGGGTCAGCCTGTAATTTCATCTTCTTATCTAATCGACGACTAAATACGCCTGCTATAAGATCCCTTTCAGATGGAATAGCCGTTTCTTTTTCAATAATTGATGCCAAAATTAACGCTTCATAACTTGTCTTTATCGGTAAATTATCGCCTCTATTTTCCCATTCTTGTTGAAGAACTTCAGCCATCTTTATATACGCTCTTTTGATAATAGAGATATCAGAATCGCCTTTTTTAAAAAAATAGGTATCTGGAAAAAGTAAACCTTCAACATCGGGATAAGGGCAGTTTAATAACCTTAATAGTTCTGGCAGTGTTACTGCGTCTAATGTTTGCCTTATTGCTGCTTGTTGTTTTAGCGTCTGCTTAATTTGGTTAAAATTCCATCCTTCTGGAAAAGTTATGGAATGTTGATGTGAAACACCGGAAACAAATAAGGCTAAGAGCTCGGGTAATTTCAGGTCTGGTGTAATTAAATACTCTCCCGATTTTAGTTGCTCTTGCTGACCATTTAAATAAGCAATTATCTTAAACCAATCCCTGTTAACCGCTATGTTCTCCTGTTTTAATTGTTGAACGACTTGCGATAAAGATTGGTTATCCTTTATCTCAAAAATAATTGCATTATCCTTAGTGATCGGTGAAGTCACCGCGGTTTGATAACTTATTGCGGCAAAGACTAAGGCTGTTAACAATAGCGTCACCATTAACCAAAAAAAAGACCTGATCATGCGTGGATTTCCTGGTTTTTTAATTGCTCCAAATAAGCGCTAATCTGACGGGTAACGGGCCCTATAGAAAAACGATGATTATCTATCATTCTAACGGGCCAAACACCAATAACACTATTGGTTACAAAGATTTCATCGGCATCATTCAAACATTCTTTTGTGACTAATTGCTGTTCAGCAACAAAACCAAGTTCAGGACAAAAATCTAAAATTAATCCACGAATAATTCCAGCCACACCACAATGATCCAATAGCGGTGTTATTATTTTTTCCTCTTTAACCATAAATACATTACTCATGGTTCCTTCAATCACATTCCCTTGTTGGTCACTCATGAGACCTTCTTGGATCGATTCCGAAACCCACTCGGCACGCGCTAGCACCTGCTCAAGGCGATTGGTATGCTTAATCCCGGCGAGCACTGGGTTTGAACTAAGCCGGCCCTTACAGGACGTCACGTTTATACCTTCTTGTGTAAACGAGTCTGGGAACTTAGGAAACGAATGTAAAGACAAGATTCGCGTAGGTGTCACACTATCTGGCTGTCGATAACCTCGCCCACCGGCTCCACGGGTTATTTGGATTTTCAGAACAGCATTAGACGCACCTTCAAGCAAAAGATCAATTTCACTCAAAAGAATTGGGTTGCCTGGATAAGGAATGTGTAATTGTTTACAACCAAGTTGCAAACGATCGAGATGACGGTCAATAAAAACGGCTCGCCCTGAAGAGACTTCTATCGTCTCAAATAAACCATCGCCGTATTGAATACCACGATCAGTGATATTTAAATTGTCTTTCTTTTCACCATTAATAAGTACATCAGTCAACACTGTATGAAAGTACTCACATTACAGAAAATTATTTTTATGAAAAACGCTTAAAAACAAGGGTGCCATTGGTTCCACCAAAACCAAAAGAATTAGAAACAGCAACATCAATAGTCATATTTCTAGCCGTATTGGGAACATAATCAAGATCACACTCTGGATCTTGGTTGTCAAGGTTAATAGTTGGCGGAGCTACTTGATCTTGAATGGCTAACGCCGTGAATACCGCTTCTATACCCCCTGCAGCACCGAGCATATGTCCAATCATTGATTTGGTTGAACTCACTGCCGTAGTATAAGCCGCATCGCCTAGCGCCCTTTTAACAGCTTGGGTTTCAGCAATATCCCCTGCAGGCGTCGAAGTACCATGCGCATTAATATAATCAATTTGATCAGCGTTTACTTGTG
This sequence comes from Methylococcaceae bacterium, assembly GCA_012959905.1. Lineage (GTDB taxonomy): Bacteria > Pseudomonadota > Gammaproteobacteria > Methylococcales > Methylomonadaceae > OPU3-GD-OMZ. The sequence continues at coordinate 21,069 of DUCI01000113.1, forward strand.
CGTCCCGTAAGGCATTAGTCATACAACGCGCTGCCCCTTCACCACTTTCAGAAGGTGATGTCATATGATAAGCATCCGCACTCATGCCATAGCCAACCAGTTCAGCATAAATTTTAGCACCGCGTTTTTTAGCATGTTCCAGTTCTTCTAGAACCACAACACCAGCACCATCACTTAATACAAAACCATCCCTGTCAACATCCCAAGGACGACTCGCACGCGTTGGATCATCATTACGCCGAGAGAGTGCTTTGGCTGATGCAAAACCACCCATTGCCGTTGGTGAAGTTGTACAACGTTCTGCACCCCCAGCGATCATAACGTCAGCATCGCCATATTTAATCATTCGAGCCGAATCACCAATATTATGCGTTCCCGTAGTACACGCTGTAACGATCGCAAAATTAGGGCCTTTAAGACCATATTTAATCGATAAGTTTCCAGAAATCATATTGATGATATTTCCGGGTACAAAGAAAGGTGAAATACGCCGCGGACCACTTTTGGTATAAGTTGCATGACACTCTTCAATACCCGTTATACCACCGATGCCTGCACCAATAGCCACTCCAATGCGTTCTGCGTTTTCATCAGTCACTATTAGACCTGAATCTTCAAACGCTTGAGAACCCGCCACCAGCCCATAATGGATAAATCCATCCATTCGCTTGGCATCTTTTAATGGAATATATTGACCAATATCTAAATCCCTAATAACACCCCCAAAACGAGAGGCAAAAGGTGATATATCAAATGAATCAATATTAGTGATACCGCTTTTACCATTAACGATACCGTCCCATGTTTCAGTGACCGTATTCGCTAGAGGCGTAACCGCACCTAATCCAGTTATAACAACTCGACGAGAACTCATTTCTTACCTTAAAATTCTTTGAAAAAAGCTATAAAAAATAGTAATGGGCTCAAACCAAACCCACTAATTCTATTTTAAAACCTTATTTATTTGCGTTAACGTAGTCTATTGCTTCCTGAACGCTTGTGATTTTCTCAGCTTCGTCATCAGGAATTTCACATTCAAATTCTTCTTCAAGCGCCATAACTAATTCTACGGTATCCAATGAATCGGCACCTAAGTCATCAACAAAAGATGAATCATTTGCAATATCTTCTTTAACACCTAACTGCTCTGCAACAATCTTTTTTACACGTTCTTGAATATCACTCATTTTAAATTTCCCTTAAATTACTCTAAAATTCGGCTATCTCTAGGGAACATAACGAACCCAGATAATAGTCGCAATTGCGGCTAGATTATACGTCAATTTCTGGAAATGTCACTCAAGAAATTTGTAATCCAATACCCCTTATTGAAATTAATTATTATTTCAATACCTTAGGGCATATACATGCCACCGTTCACATGTAAAGTTTCTCCGGTTACATAAGAAGCGCCATCAGAAGCTAAAAAAGAGACTGCATGTGCAATTTCTTCAGGTGCGCCCAAACGCCTTAATGGAATTGACGCTAATAAAACTTCTTTGTGTTGATCGGGTAATTCACGTGTCATATCGGTATCGATAAAACCAGGCGCCACCGTATTTACAGTAATATTACGACTGCCGACTTCTTTCGCCATTGATTTAGTAAATCCTACCATACCTGCTTTCGCGGCTGAATAATTGGTTTGACCCGCATTTCCAGTCGACCCAACAACCGATGAAATATTAATAACACGACCCACCTTTGCTTTCATCATCCCTCTCAAGCAAGCCTTGCTCATCCTAAAAATAGAGGTTAGATTAGTACTAATGATGTCATCCCACTCATCATCTTTCATGCGCATCAATAAATTATCACGCGTTATACCCGCATTATTGACTAAAACCGTTGGCGCACCGTAGGTTTCGTTAATCATTTTAATAAGCTCAGTAATAGACTCGGAATCTGAAACATTTAATTTACAGCCTGTTCCTGGTAAATTATTTTCGGCTAAATAAGCAGTAATGGCTTCAGCACCTTTGTCAGACGTCGCCGTACCAATGACAAAAAAACCATCTTGTGCGAGTTTCTCTGCAATGGCCCGACCAATTCCGCGGCTAGCTCCGGTGATTAGTGCAATTTGTTTAGTCATTAACTGTCTCCAATACATTTTCTAGGGTTGAAGAATCAAGAATTGCCAAATGGTTTTTACCTTTAGCAATACGTTTATTCAAACTCATTAACACTTTACCCGGGCCACATTCAATAAAATGTTCAACTTCTTGATTTTGTAGGTGTTGAACCGTCTGTACCCAACGAACGGGTTGATACAACTGTGATTTAAGTAACGACTTAATCATATCCGTGTCTGAATGGGCAGCAGCATCAACATTATGAATTAATGTCATCTTCGGCGAGTTGATGACTATGGGATTAAGTACATCCGCCAATTGATTGGCCGCAGACTCCATCAACGCACAATGCGAAGGAACACTTACCGGTAACAGCAATGCTCGTTTAGCGCCAGCCTCTTTTGCCGCAACCATAGCGCGATCAACAGCGCCAACATGACCTGCAATCACAACCTGTCCCGGTGAATTAAAGTTTACTGCTGAAACAACTTCATCATTAGCCGTTTCTTCACAGATAGTGATAACCTGTTCATCCGTTAACCCTAAAATAGCGGCCATTGCACCAATGCCTTCTGGAACGGCTGCCTGCATTAAGCGCCCGCGCTCAGTAACTAATAAAATGGCGTCTTCAAAAGTTAGGGCTCCAGCAGCCACTAAAGCGGTATATTCACCCAGACTATGTCCTGCAACATACTGCGGCCGACTATTCGTTTGATTACACCAAACTCGCCATGTAGCCACTCCCGCTGCCAACATGGCCGGCTGTGTGTTTTGTGTTTTGTTTAGTGCCTCAACAGGCCCTTCTTGAATTAATTTCCAAATATCAAGACTAAGAACGTCTGAAGCCTGTTCAAAAACCTGTTTAACTTCAGGGTAATTCTCCGCTAAATTAGTGAGCATTCCAACAGATTGTGAACCTTGTCCCGGAAATACAAATGCTAAATTACTTTGTTGATCATTCATTAAAATATTCACCTCAAATTAATATTTTATTAATGCAGAACCCCAGGTAAAACCACCACCGAATGCTTCCAATAATATCGTCTGGCCGCGTTGAATTCTACCATCACGAACCGCCTCATTAAGCGCTAATGGAACCGATGCCGACGAGGTATTTCCCTGCGTTTCAAGCGTCATAACTACATGATCCATCGACATTTTTAATTTTTTGGCCGTCGCCGCGATAATACGTATGTTGGCCTGATGGGGAACTAACCAATCAATCTCTGCTTTTGTCATATTGTTAGCTGCCAAAGTCTCGTCAACGATCCGCCCTAAGGTATTCACTGCCATACGGAAAACCTCGTTACCTTTCATAACAATATGCCCATCTTGATCCGATTCAATATCAGCTTGGGGATTTGGCAAATAGAGTAAATCCTGATATTTCCCATCAGAATGTATATGGGTCGATAAAATACCCGGATCTTCCGAAGCCTCAAGAATAACCCCTCCAGCACCGTCACCAAATAGAATACAGGTCCCTCTGTCAGTCCAATCCACGACACGGGTATTAAGCTCAGAACCCACCACTAATACTTTCTTGGCTGCTCCCGACTTAATATATTGATCCGCGATACTTAATGCGTAAATAAAACCAGAGCACGCCGCTGACACATCAAAAGCTGCACAATTACGAATTCCTAGTCGATGCTGTAACAAACATGCTGCACTGGGGAAAACCCGGTCGGGTGTACTGGTCGCTAGGACGATTAAATCAATTTCTTCAGCAGCCATTCCCGCCATTTCAAGCGCTTGACGGGCTACAACTTCACCCATACTTGAAGCGGTCTCATCGGGTGCAGCTATATGTCGACTTTTAATCCCTGTACGTTCATAAATCCAACTATCTGTTGTATCAACGATTTTAGAAATATCATCATTAGTACGAATTTCATCCGGCAAATAACCGCCTGTGCCGGCGATACGTGAATACACAGCCATTAACTTTCCCTCTCAGATAAAACAAGTTGGACGCGTTCACTTATTTTTTTAGTCACATTGTGTGCTATTTCTACTTCAGCAATTTTCACTGCATTAGCAAATGCAACAACATCTGCTCCGCCATGACTCTTAACCACAGTACCACGAAGCCCTAAAAATGTTGCGCCATTATATAAGCGTGGATCAATCCTTTTCTTGAAATTAGCTAGAACAGGCATCACCACTAAAGCAACTAATTTAGTTAACAAATTCTTATTAAAAGCTTCTTTGAGTGCAACACCGATCATTTTGGCTGCGCCCTCAATTGATTTAAGTGCAACATTACCCACAAATCCATCGGTAACAATCAAATCCACCTTTGCTGAACCCGCATTTAAAGCCGTACCTTCAACAAAACCAATATAATTTAAATGTGATGTTTCAAACAATTGAGCAGCCATTTTAACTTGCTCATTGCCTTTCATGTCCTCTTCACCAATATTCAGCAGACCAACCGTTGGATTATCAATACCATCTAAGGCTTTTACTAGCTCCGACCCCATAACACCGAACTGAAATAAGTGTTCCGCACCGCTATCCACATTAGCACCCAAATCAAGTACATGGGTATGTCCAAATACGGACGGTAAGGTAGAAATAATAGCCGGTCGGTCAATACCTGGAATCATCTTCAAAACAAACCGGGCCGTCGCCATTAATGCGCCTGTATTCCCAGCACTAACACAAGCATCGGCCTCACCATCGCGAACTAAATTAATAGCAACACGCATTGAGGAATCCTTCTTGGTCCTAAGCACTTTTGCAGGAGAATCATCCATTTCAACCTTTTGGGTTGCATGTTGTATTTTGACCCGCTCAGAATCCTGCTGTCCTTGTGCTTTTAAATGCGCACTAATCAGCTTTTCATCACCAACAAAAATCAAGCTTAAATTCACATTATCTTTAAGACGCTCTAAGGATGCAGGAATGGTCACTTCAGGCCCAAAATCCCCACCCATAGCATCAATAGCAATTATTGAACTCGTACTCACAAATAACTCCGGAACTCACTCATAATCAGGACAATCACCCACTTAATTTCTAATCTTCAAATACAAAAAAACCATTGACCCCAGTATAACGGGCTCAATGGCTGCAAAATATAAGGACGATTAATCTTCTTCCGTAGTCGAAATGATTTGACGACCCTTGTAATAGCCCTCAGGACTTACATGGTGACGCAAATGCATTTCACCACTCATAGGATCCTGCGTTAATGTTTTTGCGGTCAAACTATCATGTGCTCTACGATCTCCACGTTTAGCACGGGTTTTACGACTTTTTTGAACAGCCATTTCTATACTCCGGTTTTTTTTAAATCTTTCAATATCGAAAAAGGAGATTCCTTTTGAACACCCTTTTCCAGTTCGTTTTCCGTCTTCCCAAGAATCTGCTCTAAACACACCTCAGTGTGTTTCGGGACATCTGGTATTGACAAAATAATTTCATCTTCAACAATTTCTCTAAATGCTATCTTATCTTCACTCTGTACGAATGGTTCAAGATGGTCTCCCAACTTATCCATCTCTTCTATCGAATTAATTATTCCTAATTGAACAGTTTTCCGAACATCATGCAACATAGGCTCCAGACAATTTTGACACTCAAGATAGACTTCAGCTTCAATTTCACCGGTTATAGTCGCTAATTTCCCTTGTTTTGAAAAAAACAGGTGAAAACGCACCCTACCTTCACAATTAGCAAGCATTCCTGCCAATCGTTGCATCGATAAGAGACTAAATTCCCCTTTAAATTCACGCCGCTTATCCGCTAGCGACAAAGGATTTACATATTCAGGTATTCGATCTAACATAACCATACAATGATATATTTATTGACTCAAATCGTCAATTCCTTTATCAATCAATTTGTTGGAGAACCCGATGCATAAAATCATTTTAGCCTCTACGTCCACTGCCAGAAAAGCATTACTTGAGGCTATCAAGCTCCCCTTTAGCATTGCCGCACCCACTATAGACGAACTACATTACCGAAACAAGATACCCTCTGAACTGGCTATATCCCTGGCTCAAGCTAAAGCAAAATCGTTGTCAAGCCATTACCCTAATCACCTCATCATTGGATCTGATCAAGTGGCCATGCTAAACAACCTTCAATTAACTAAACCTGGGTCAATTAAAAACAATATCGCCCAACTCAAGTTATGCGCTAATCAAGAAGTTAAATTCTATACCAGCGTCAGCGTGCTCAATACCGCCTCAGGTAAACAACGAACCGAACTTGATATAACGACCGTGCAATTTAAGGCTTTATCAAACCAACAAATTGAACAATACGTCAACATTGAACCTTCGATCCATTGTGCCGGTGGTTTTCAAATGGAAAAAAGAGGAATTGCATTGTTTAAACGCATAGAAACAGAAGATCCTAATGCATTAATCGGTCTACCGGTAATTAAATTAATATCTATTCTAGAACACTTTGGTGTTCACCTATTTTAAACTGAACTCGAGCCCACTTAATCTACAGCGTCCTTGAAGGCTTCTTTTACATCCAGCATTTCAGGTAAAGCCTGATGAAACGGCTCCGCCAAACTAGGATCAAAATGCTGGCCAAAAGATTCATCGATACAATTAACCGCCTTCTCTACGGACCAGGCCTCTTTATAAGGCCGCTTCGATGTCAACGCATCAAAAACATCTGCTAAAGCGACCACCCGAGCAGAAAATGGAATATCTTCGCCCATCAGACCTAACGGATAGCCACTTCCGTCCCACTTTTCATGATGCCCAGAAGCAATCTCTTTTGCTAATAGCATCACTTCAGAATGATTTTGATGGCCAATAATGTCATCACCCACTTGGGGGTGAGTTTTCATGATTTCCCATTCATTAGCATCTAACGGTCCTTCTTTAAGCATGATGACATCGGGAATACCAATTTTTCCAATATCATGCATCGGCGCCGCCACTAAAAGTGACTCCAACCATGTTCTATTTTGAGTGACCTTACTCGCTATAATTTTGGCATAACGACTCATTCTGTGTACATGTGCTCCGGTTTCGTTATCTTTATACTCCCCCGCACGTCCTAATGCATACAACACTTCTGCCTGAGTTTGCGCTAACTCTTCTGTGCGTTGTTGCACCTTTGTTTCTAAAAAGCGCTCCGTTTTCGATAAATGGATATGCGTTTTCACTCTGGCCTTAAGAACATTGATATCAATAGGCTTGGGTATAAAATCCACACCCCCCTCACTAAACCCTAACGCTTCGGCCTCTTTATCCGCATGACTGGTCACGTAAATAATCGGAATCTTAACCGTTCTAGGATCCGCCTTTAAAAACCGACAGACCTCAAAACCATTTAAACCGGGCATCTCTACATCAAGTAAAATTAAATCGGGTGGGTGTTTGCCTAGACAGGTGTCGATTGCTTGTTGACCATTTTCTGCAGATAGAATGCAATACTCTTGCTCTAATATAGCTTCAATAACCATGATGTTCTCAATGGCATCATCAACGACAAGCACAACGCCATTGTCAGTTTTTTTGTTTTCCCAACTCATGCTCAACCCCATTAATCTATCTACAAAGAACCTCATAACTGACGAAATTCTCAAACTCACTAAATTAATGTAAAGTTAGTAACACTCGGGCATATTACAATCCTGACAAGCCCTAAAAAAACGGCAAAATGGCTTGTAAAAAACGCTTTCTATCTTACCGATCACCGTCTTGTTTTAAGTAATTTTCAATATCACTCTTAGAAAAACCGACCTTTTTAGCGACGCGATCTGCGTGGCTATTACGTGAAATACCCGCAATCAATCTAAAGGTAGGCTCCTCATTTTTAAATTCAACCTGACAAGGCAAGCCAATCGATCGCTGAAAAAAATCATCAACTAACTGATGATTATGGGTAATGAGAATAGTGCCATTTCCTTTCTTTAAGAACCCTTCCATGATATTCCGACCGGTTTCTATTCTTTCCTCAAAAGTAGTCCCTTCAGATAATTCATCTAAAACGACTAAACTCTTTGCTGTAGAAGATAAAAAAATATTTTTGGTTCTTTTAAGTTCAGTACCAAATCGCCCTTCACCATCATCTAAATGGCTAATCACAGGAACTTGATAATAAATCCTATCGGCAATAGTTAAAGAAGCCGCTGCCGCCGGCACAAAACACCCTATTTGCGAGAGCAATTGGATTTGCGTTAACGTTTTACAAAAAGCAGTCTTCCCACCACTGTTAGGTCCTGTAATAAAAGCTAACCGATCTTTCTGTAAACTGAAATCATTACCCACATAATTCTCGATAGTCTTTCCTAAAATAGGATTAACCGCTTGCGTTAGGCTGACTTCATAGTGCTTTTTATCAACAACTTTCGGCATGATCATTGCCGATGGATAAGCCTCTTTTAACTTAATAAACGAAAGTAATTCATCTAACTGACCTAAAGCATCTAACGTATTTTGAACATTTTCAGAGCGCCTAAATTCATCACGCAGCGGATAAATACAATGATCCCTATCAAAGGCACCTATCACCGGTATATATAACAACGCTAACGGTAAAAACATCACAAAAAAAGAAGGGTCAAAACTCAAGCTAAATGCCGCATCACTGGCAGTCAAAGGATTAAATTGATCTAATAACCAAATAAGTATAAAAAGCAAAGCGATGAAAAGCGGCTTAAGCAGTGTTGGTTTAAAGATCATTGCCGGCATAAAAGAGCCAGAACGCTCATGTTTAGCTTGAATGGAATGCTCTCTGACGTAGACCGGACCTTTCATCAACCCATATTGGCGCGTCTGTGAAAAAGATTTGATGGTATCAAACAAGTGCTTCAGGTAAGCATTATCGACAGCAGGCATCTGGTTGATATTATCCACTAATTGTAATACCGTTCGTGTGCCTGTCCGATACGGCATATACCCATACCCATCAACCACATTATCTCCATTATTTGAACCCAACAACCCCGAAAATTGCCCATAAAATAATTGCAACAATCGATCCTCATGCTCTTTGACTTGATCAACAGTATTGGTTATTTTTTCTTTTAGGGCATCATTTTTCTGGATCTCAGTAACCGCACCTTGTTTATCGGTAACCGCAGAAAATGATTCCTCAGGCTGAATCAGCGATCGATATAATACTGCCTGACCAAAAGTAGTGGTCGCATAATTAACCGTATCAAATAAGTTATCTATTTCTAAAATTTCAAAAGTCGACGCATCAATAACGCCTTCACCAACGTCGCCTGCTTTAACACAACGTATTTTAGCGGGTTGATCTCCCCAAGATGCCATAACCGTTTTTTTCATTTAAAGTCCTCTTACAATCAATTGTTGCCTCAAAATACCGGTCCAAGCCCCTAAAACCCGAAAAAATACTACCGATCTTTAATTAAATTTAAAAATTCCATTCGAGTATTGAGCTCATCACGAAAAATACCTGTCATCGCTGAAGTTGCCATCACTGAATTTTGTTTTTCAACGCCTCTCATCATCATACAAAGATGCTTCGCCTCAATAACCACAGCAACGCCTCGGGCATCAACAGCCTCACCTATGGCACTTGCAATTTGGTGTGTGAGGCGCTCTTGAATTTGCATACGTCGCGAATACATATCCACAATACGAGCGATTTTAGACAACCCAATCACTTTTTTACGTGGCAAATAACCAATATGACACTGCCCAATAAACGGTAATAAGTGATGTTCACATAAAGAATACATTTCAATATTCTTCACAATAACCATATCATCACTATCCGCCTCAAAAATCGCATTATTGAGAACCTTATCAAGGCTTTTGCTATAGCCGTTGTTTAAAAATCGAAATGCTTTTGCTGCACGCTTCGGGGTATCAATCAACCCTTCACGGTTAATATCTTCACCCACAGATTCAATGATTTTTGAAAAATAATCTTCCATACTTGTTTCTCAACTCTTTTTAAGAATAAGGATAAATAAGGCGTTATTATAACGCCCTTTTGATTTAGACATAATCTAAAGCTGCTAACACCACAGATTCATTAACGCCTTGTTTATGTGCATTTTCACTTAAATAACGCCGCCATCTTCTTGCGCCCGAGACACCATGAAACAAGCCTAACAAATGACGTGTTATTTGATTTAAACGCCCCCCTGTTGCTAAATGCTTCTGTATATAAGGAATCATTGCCTCAATAACTTCACGACGTGTTAGACCAGGCACTGGGTCATGATAAAAGCGAGCGTCAACCGCTGAAAGCAAATAAGGGTTGTGATAAGCCTCCCGACCAATCATAACGCCATCAAGATTTTGTAAATGTGTGTCCATTTGATTCAAGGTTTGAACACCCCCGTTACCAATAATCTCCAAAGCCGGAAATGCAGCCTTTATCTGATTAACATAAGCATAATTCAGGGGGGGAATGACTCTATTTTGCTTAGGCGACAACCCCGTTAATACAGCAATCCGAGCATGAATAATAAAAACCTCACAGCCGCCTTGTGCAACAGTTTCTATAAAGGTAGATAAATCATGGTACGTTTCTTGGCCATCAATCCCAATTCTATTTTTAACAGTCACCGGAATATTAACTTTATTTTGCATTTCAAAAACACATTCGGCTACTGTTTCTGGCTCTGCCATTAAACAGGCACCAAAACGACCATTTTGCACCCGGTCACTCGGGCAACCGACATTAAGATTAATTTCATCGTAACCAAAATCTTCGGCAATCACGCTACACTCTGCTAAAGCCTTGGGATCAGAACCCCCTAATTGCAAAGCAATTGGAGATTCGCACGGCTCAAAGGCTAACAACGTGTCTCTCTTTCCGCGTAATAACGCATTGCTAGTGATCATTTCACTGTATAACACCGTATGCTTAGAAATCAAACGGTGAAAAAATCGACAATGCTTATCTGTCCAATCCATCATCGGCGCCACACAGACTTTCCGGTTTATTTTATTACCCATATCCATTTAAACAAATCACTCGTATTGATGCCTTTTTAAATGCGGGATTAAACAATAAACACTAGAGAACACCCTTACCGTGCGTCATGTGAACGGCGCTGCTCTCTTCTACTCAAGCGCAAAATTATCAAGCGCCGTATTTTTAATTAGTCAGAAAAGGTTTATAGTAAAGTTTCTCCCGCTTTACTGCATAAAATAACACCCCTCTATTCTCAGCTAATTCTGAAAAATGAGCATTTATTCTTACCCCTTAATCACGCTTCTGTTAATGACTATGTCAATGCCTTCACAAGCCCGTACACAAAATACCTTACACTTAGATCCGTGCCCCAATACCCCAAACTGTGTTTCAAGTGGGGCTGCGCCATCAGACACTGAACATTTCATAGAACCCTTTACCCTTAAAGCAAGCACATCAACAGCTTGGCCTTATATTATAGAAGCCCTTCAACAACAACCGAGAACAAAACTTACGGTGGTTACAAATAACCTTATCAAAGCCGAAATAACCAGTCTCATTTTTCGCTTTGTTGATGACATGACTTTATTACTTCATGAAAAAGAACAAACTATTGACGTTCGTTCCGCCTCTAGAGTCGGTTATAGTGACTTAGGGGTCAACCGTAACCGCGTCATGTCTTTACGTAAACGCTTACAACAGGCAGGGATCATTAATTAACCCGATAAATCCAGCCTTATAATTCACGTGTTGCATTGAAATTAATTTTAGGCCAGCGCTCTTCTGCCAATTGCAAGTTCACACGACTACTCGCTAAGTACACCAAATAACCACCGCCATCTTCGGCTAAATGATCAAAAGCTTTTTTCTTAAATAACGCCAATTGCTCAGGATCCTCCGAAGTAATCCAGCGAGCACCAAAAATACTCACCGCATCATAAACACATTCGACATTATATTCGCCTTTTAACCTAAATGCCGTCACATCAAATTGAAGCACCCCCACAGCACCTAAAATAAGGTCATTATTCCTGAGTGGTTTAAATAACTGTGTCGCTCCTTCCTCAGTTAACTGCGCCAACCCTTTTTGTAGCGCCTTCATTCGAAGTGGATCTTTCAAAACAACCTTACGATATAATTCAGGTGCAAAAAAAGGGATGCCACTGTATTTCAATGTTTCACCTTGAGAAAAAGTATCTCCGACCTGAATAGTCCCGTGATTATGTAAACCAATAATATCTCCGGGGAAGGCTTCTTCTACATTTTTACGGCTATCTGCCTGGAAAGTAATCGCATTACCGATCTGAATATTTTTACCCACGCGCACATGATTCATTTTCATCCCTTTACTAAACTGCCCTGAACAAACCCGCATAAATGCGATTCTGTCACGATGAGCGGGATCCATATTGGCCTGCACTTTAAAAACAAAACCGGTGAAATCCTTTTCAGAAGGCTCGACGGTTCGCTGAATAGCCTTGCGGCTCTGTGGCATGGGTGCATATTGCGCGAATGCATCTAATAACTCTTTAATCCCAAAATTATTAATCGCAGAACCAAAAAAAACCGGGGTCTGCTTACCCTGCAAATATTCATCTAGATTAAAGGTATGACTTGCACCCTTTATGAGCTCAACTTCTTCACGCAATTCATCGGCCTGATCACCAACAAGCGCATCAAGCTCTGGATTATCAAGCCCTTCAATCACAGTACCTTCAGCAACTTTTCCGCCATGATTAGGGGAGAACAAATGTACCGCATCACGATAAATGTGATAAACACCCTTGAAACGCTTGCCCATTCCAATTGGCCATGTCATTGGCGCACAATCTATTTGTAATATATCTTCAACTTCATCCAAAAGATCGATAGGGTCTCGCCCTTCTCGATCTAATTTATTAATAAAGGTTAAAATAGGCGTATCTCGTAACCGACATATCTCCATTAATTTAACGGTTCTTTCTTCAACCCCTTTGGCAATATCAATGACCATCAGAGCAGAATCAACAGCCGTTAAGGTACGATAAGTATCTTCAGAAAAATCAGCATGCCCAGGCGTATCCAATAGGTTCATAATTTTGTCATTATGATCAAATTGCATGACTGACGTAGTGACCGAAATCCCCCGCTGCTTTTCCATTTCCATCCAGTCAGAGGTTGCATGACGCGCCGCTTTTCGACCCTTGACTGATCCCGCTAATTGAATGGCACCGCCAAATAATAATAACTTTTCTGTAAGGGTTGTTTTTCCTGCATCAGGATGCGAAATAATCGCAAAGGTACGCCGACGCTGTAGTTCAGTTAAAAAATCCGCCATAATTATTCAGTAAGAAAAGTGCAGTATTATACTTGATCAGGTTGTTTTTTGGACCTAGAGATTGAATCTATTTAACACTTAGACTGCTTTGAACAGACCGATCACGGATTCGTACTTTCCGGTGTAAAGACAAAGTCTCATTGCGCTTATTTTGAAATCAGGACTATCAAACTGAAACAACCCATTAACACGGTAAACGCTGAGTTATCTTGGGCCAACCCACTCATAGAATTCAACTAACCGCGGATCACACTGACAACACTGTGTTCCACAGCCCTCATCCATGGCCATTTTTTGGACTTTACCCTTAGCGATCCATTTTCCGAGCATTCCCCGAATCACATCAGCATCCATATCAAAATGATTGACTAAATCAATCAATGCAACGCGTTTATGCACCTCAATATAACGCCGTAAATCAGAAAGAATCATACCTCACCCGTTGAGTCTGGAAAATCTGTCGATATTGCCCGGCTTTGCTTATTCCCCCAAACCTTCAACAATAAGACAACCCCCAAAAAACAGCCTAATAAACTAAGAATCCAGGTCGTAGCGCCTAGGGGGTTATCCTGGAATGTCAGTGCTTGATAGGAAATAACCGCGGCCATATAAGCAATACCCGTCGTCCAAAACAACACAAATATAGCCCAAGCCATAGTTGTTTCCCTATAAATGGCCGCTGTTGCGGCCACACATGGGGCATAAAGCAAAATGAACAACAAATACGCAAACGCACCTGCTTTGCCATTAAAACTTAACTGCATCGCTTTATACGTTCCACTGTTGACCTCTTGCTCTTCTGCTGCGACTAAAACATCTTGGGTATCACCAATATCTAACCCTAAAGGATCAAAGACATTATCAACCACGTCGATAAGATTTTCAGGTATCGTCAAAAAAGCGTCACTAATACCGCCCCATAAACTGAAAGCTTCTGGCTCATCACTGCGGCCCTCAAGTTGTACTGCCCGTGCGCTGTATAGCGCATCTAAAGTACCCACAACCGCTTCCTTAGCCAGTAAACCGGTAAAGATACCTACCGTAGCCGGCCAGTTATCAGCGGAAATACCCATGGGTTCAAACATGGGGGTTAACTCACGGCCCACTTCACTCAAAATTGATTGCTCACTATTTCCACGACTAAAGCTACCATCCATACCCATTGAACTCATAAAATTCAACACTAAAACCATCGGAACGATCACTTTCCCAGCATTAAAGATAAATGTTTTTAAGCGTTCCCAAGCCCTAATCAGAATACCCCGTAGCGTAGGCATATGATAAGGCGGTAGCTCCATAATAAATGGCATGGACTTGCCTCCAAATAATGCCCACTTCATGATTAAGCCCGTCAAAACAGCGACACAGATGCCAATTAAATATAATCCAAAAACTAAATTTTGGCCGCCCTCAGGAAAAAAGGCCGCCGCAAATAAGGCATAAACCGGTAACCGTGCACCACATGACATAAAAGGGTTCATCAAGTTAGTTAAGATTCGATCTCGCGAACTTTCTAAGGTCCGTGTCGCCATAATTGCAGGGACATTACAGCCAAAACCGACAATCATAGGTACAAATGATTTCCCCGGCAAACCGATTAATCGCATAAATCGATCCATTACAAAGGCCGCACGGGCCATGTAGCCTGAATCTTCAAGTACTGATAAGAACAAAAATAGAAAACCAACAATCGGTATAAAAGTCGCAACAACCTGAACACCACCGCCTAACCCTTCGGTGATTAAAACAATCAACCAATCAGAGAAATGCCATCCTTCCAATAAAAATCTCAATCCGTCAACGAGAAAAACACCTATAAATTGATCAAAAAAATCAATAAACGCACTGCCTATATTGATAGTGAACATGAACATTAAATACATCACCAGTAAAAATATAGGGATGCCCATAAAGCGGTTTAATACAATTTGGTCTATCGAATCGGAAAACTGACGCGACACCTCTGTTAGTTTATGAATGCATTGATAATTTATTTTATTCGCAAAACTATACCGTGCATCTGCTGTTAGAATATCAATTTCCTCAGCAGCCGCCAATTCAACACGCTCCATTAACTGTCGC
>DUCI01000113.1:36429-56590 GCA_012959905.1 Methylococcaceae bacterium
ATGGTTGTTATTTCATCACTGACTAATTGTTTCGCTAACGTGTCTCCCTCTAGGAGTCGCAGGGCTAACCAACGGGTATTATCATTACATTTTTCTTTAGCAATACCAGAAACCTGTTCAGACAACTCAGAAATCGCCTGCTCTAAATTAAGATCATAGTCAATGATAATATCTGGGATACTGGGTGAGAATAAGGCCGTATTGATCGCCTCTTTCAATGCCTCAATACCCTGTCTAGTTGAGGCCACGATAGGAACGACTGCGCAACCTAACCGTTCAGACAAGGCGGATATATTGATATCAATACCGCTATTTTTGGCGGTATCCATCATATTAAGCACCACCATCATGGGCACTTTCATTTCCAACAATTGTGTCGTCAGGTACAGATTCCGCTCAATATTAGAAGCATCAATAATATTGATAATTAAATCTGATTCATTCGATACCGCATAATCGCGTGCTATTTTTTCATCGAGAGAGACACTGTCATCGGTCACTTCTAATGAATAAGTACCCGGTAAATCAACTAACTCAATTTTAATCGCATTATGATGATATTCACCTACTTTACGTTCAACGGTCACACCCGGCCAATTACCAACGTGCTGCCTTGACCCTGTTAAGGCATTGAATAAGGTTGTTTTACCACAATTTGGATTCCCTACGACCGCAATAGAAAAATTAGTCATGGGTAACAGATTCTAATAATAAGACACTAGCCTCATCTTTTCTTAGTGACAAAGAAAAACCTCGTAATTTGATTTGAACTGGATCGCCCATAGGTGCAAACCGAGAAACCTTGAATTCAGTTCCTGGCGTTAACCCCATGGCGAGCAATCGTTTACGGTATGCTCGGCCAGCATTATCAAAACCAGTAATTCGAGCACTGTCTCCGACGGCAAGATCTTGAAAAATAAGCGATACCATAGCGTAACCTAATTAAGATTCTAATTAATAATGATTCTCATTATAATCTAAATTAACTTTATTTTCCATTCGAGAGCATCCTATTGTTTGCAGTTACGCCATTACCCTGACACAAAAATAATTTTCCGCGACTTGGTTTTGGTAACACGAGGTCTATCTTGAAATCAGACTATCCGCAGTCAGTTAAAAAACTAATGCTTCAAAAAAAGAGGATTTAACAGGTTATTTTATAATTGTCTTTAGAAGCATCAACACGCTCCTTAAGTTCACGACCTGGCTTAAAATGAGGGACAAACTTAGGTGCTAATGCAACAGCACTACCGGTTTTAGGGTTTCGACCCATACGCGAAGGGCGGTAATGCAGTGAGAAACTGCCAAAACCACGTATTTCTATTCTTTCACCCGACGATAAGGATTGATTGATCTGCTCCAGCATACAATTAACGGCCAATTCAACATCTTTGGGCGATAAATGCGGTTGTTTTTTTGACAACTCTTCAATTAATTCTGATTTTGTCACAAGTGATTATTCCTATTTAACACTTAAAAATAAGGCAACCACACCCTGTGGCTGCCTTAGTAAGGTCTCTGGTTATTTATCCATTTGTTTGAATAAATCACCTAATGTTGGTGCAGATGTCGCAACTGAACCGGACGATTTTTTCTTATAATCCTTCATAGTTGCCGTTTCTTCATCTTCACTTAATGCTTTAATCGATAAGGAAATTGACTTATTCTTCTTGTCGATACCAATATATTTGGCTTCAATCTCATCACCCTCTTTGAGGTGTGTACGAACATCTTCAACACGATCACGCTTAATTTCAGACGCTCTAATGTAGCCTTCAATACTGTCAGTAATTCTAACAACCGCGCCTTTTACATCAACTTCAGTAACAACACCTTTAATCGGTGTGCCTTTCTCATGTTGTGCTAAGAAACCTTGGAACGGATCTTGTTCTAATTGCTTAATACCTAACGAAATACGCTCACGCTCTGTATCAACAGTCAAAATAACGGTTTCAATCTCATCACCTTTTTTATAGTCGCGTGCTACATCTTCGCCACTTTCTGACCAAGAGATATCGGACATATGTACCAGACCATCAATGTTTCCACTAAGCCCAATAAAGATACCAAAATCAGTGATCGATTTAATTTTACCGGTGATTTTATCGCCTTTTTTATGTAACGCGCCAAACTCTTCCCATGGATTTGTCTGACAATGTTTCATGCCTAATGAAATACGACGGCGTTCTTCGTCAATTTCCAAAACCATAATTTCGACTTCATCACCTAACTGAACTAATTTAGAAGGGTTAACATTCTTATTGGTCCAATCCATTTCAGAAACGTGAACCAAACCTTCAACGCCCTCTTCAATTTCAACAAAACAACCGTAATCGGTTAGATTATTAACTTTACCGAATAACTTAGCGCCAGACGGGTATCTTCTAGCAATGTTCTGCCAAGGATCTTCACCCATTTGTTTCATCCCTAATGAAACACGATTCTTCTCTTCATCATACTTTAGAATCTTGACTTGTATTTCCTGACCGATTTCTACACATTCAGAAGGATGACGGATACGACGCCAAGCCATATCAGTAATATGCAATAAGCCATCAACACCGCCTAAATCTATAAATGCACCGTAATCAGTTAAATTCTTAACGATACCGGGTAAAACAAGCCCTTCTTTTAATGATTTTAGTAATGCCTCACGCTCAGCGCTATATTCTGTCTCAACAACTGCACGACGAGAAACCACAACATTATTGCGTTTTTGATCAATCTTAATGATTTTAAAATCAAGATCACGCCCTTCCAAGAAACTGGTATCTCTAATAGGACGAACATCAACCAAAGAACCCGGCAAGAAGCCTTGTAAGGAACCGATAGCAACGGTTAATCCACCTCGAACACGACCATTAATGCGACCGGTAATCGTTTCATTCGCTTCGAATGCTTTTTCAAGCTCCATCCAAGCTTTATTACGTTTTGCTTTATCGCGGGAAAGTAATGTAGCGCCTAAGCCATCTTCAATTAAGTCTAAGGCAACTTCTATTTCGTCACCGACTTCAACTTCTAACTCACCATTCGCATCCAAAAACTGCCATTTAGGAATAACACCTTCAGATTTTAATCCTGCGTTAACAATGACTTTGTCACTATCAATTTCTACAACAGTCCCCATCAACATGGCTCCTGTACGCATCTCAGTCTTGGCTAGACTCTCTTCAAATAATTCTGCAAAGCTTTCGCTCATAATTCTTTCCCGCGTTTGTTTTAACTTCAAACAA
The DNA here is from genome assembly GCA_012959905.1 of Methylococcaceae bacterium. Lineage (GTDB taxonomy): Bacteria > Pseudomonadota > Gammaproteobacteria > Methylococcales > Methylomonadaceae > OPU3-GD-OMZ. The sequence goes on from DUCI01000113.1 coordinate 39,663, forward strand.
ACATTTCTCTGTTAGTTGATAAAAAAACCTTAAATCTCAATGAATTTAAGGTTCACCTGATAAGCTCAGAGGATCAATAAAAGGATCTCTGCAATGACCTGCTCAACGGTTTTATCCGTTGAATCCACATAAAGCGCATCTTCCGCTTGTACTAACGGTGCAGTTGCACGTTGACTATCGCGCAGGTCTCGTTCCTCTATCTCCTGAGTTATCTGTCCTAGATTAGCACTAAATCCTTTTTCTATCAACTGCTTATGTCGCCTTAACGCCCTTTTTTCAGCTGAAGCGGTTAAGAACACCTTATACGCCGCATCCGGAAATACCACTGTCCCCATATCCCTACCATCAGCCACAAGCCCTGGTGCCTGACTAAAATCACGTTGTTTTTGCAATAACACCGCTCTAACCTCAGGAATTACGGCAATCTGAGAGGCTATACCCCCCGTAGTTTCAGTCCCTAAACGGGCCGTAATATCCACTGTGTTCAATTTAACCGTCAAGACGTCAACACCTGAAAACTCAAGCACCATCCGTTGAGCCAAATGAACAATTTCCACTTTATCCTCTAAATCAACAGCTTGATCTAGAACAGCAATAGCTAAAGCACGATAAATAGAGCCACTGTCTAAATAATGCCACCCTTTCTGGTTAGCAATAACACGACTAACCGTCCCTTTGCCCGCTCCGCTAGGACCATCTATCGTTAAAATAGGATGTTTCATGCTTTCTTTTGCGCGATATCAAGCCCTAACTCACTGGCTAAAGATAAAAACTGAGGGAAAGACGTATTAACATTCTCACAATCGCGAATCACAATGGGCGCTTTTGAACGCAATCCCGCAATCGCAAAAGCCATGGCAATACGATGATCACCATGTGAAATCACTTCGCCACCTTCAATGGCACCACCGTGAATAATCATGCCATCAGGCGTAGCTTCTGCATTCACCTGTAATTGCTGTAAGCCATCGGCCATTACTTGAATACGGTCACTCTCTTTAACACGTAATTCTTCAGCGCCCGTAAGGACAGTTACCCCTTCTGCACAAGCTGCCGCCACAAATAATACCGGAAATTCATCAATCGCTAACGGAACTAAATGCTCAGGAATTACAATGCCTTTCAGCTGGCTCGACTTAACATGAATATCTGCTACCCACTCTCCGCCAACCTCACGTTCATTGGTCAGCGTAATATCAGCACCCATTAATTTTAATATATCGATAATACCGGTACGGGTTTCGTTAATACCGACATGATTCAAACGAACCGATGAATTAGCGGCAATTGAAGCGCCCACCAGAAAAAAGGCGGCCGATGAAATATCACTAGGCACATCAATAGCTACAGCCTGTAAGCGATGCCCGCCAGTAATCGATACTTTATTACCTCTTCGCTCAATGGGGTACCCACAACCTTGCAACATTCGCTCCGTATGGTCTCGAGTCGGGGCAGGTTCCGTTATGGTTGTTTCTCCCTCCGCGTAAAGTCCTGCCAGTAATAAGCAAGACTTAACCTGAGCACTCGCAATCGGCATATCATAATGGATACCGGTTAACTCAGAAGTTCCAGTAATGGCCAGCGGCGCAGTACCATCATCTTCTGTCTTTATTTGTGCCGACATTTGTGCCAAAGGCAAGGTTACGCGCCGCATGGGTCTTGTTGATAAGGAGTCATCACCGGTTAACTCAGAATCGAATGATTGACCCGCCAACAAGCCAGAAAGCAAGCGCATTGACGTGCCTGAGTTTCCTAAATAAAGTGGCCCTTCAGGTGCTTTAAGCCCCTTTAAACCCACACCATGGATGGTTACCCTACCGTCGTCTGGCCCTTCAATTTCAACCCCCATCGCTCGAAATGCCTTTAGCGTTGCCAAAGCATCTTCGGCCTCCAAAAAGCCCGTAACATGCGTTGTCCCTTCAGCTATTGACCCCAAAATAATAGCACGATGAGAAATAGATTTATCGCCTGGTACACGGATCTCACCATTCAAAGAACCACCGGGTTGTACTGTAAAAATTATTGAATCGGACATATTTATTTAATCACACTGATCTAAAAAACGTTGACGGGCTGATTTTGCAGTCGAAAAGGTTTTAAAAACACTTTCTGAATCGCCCTTAATTAAAAATTGAGCAATCTCCTCCAATTCATCATTGATTTGACGAATAAGGGGAATAAGCTCATCTTTATTGTTCATACAAATATCAAGCCACATACCCGGATCACTCGAGGCAATACGGGTAAAATCCTTGAACCCACCGGCTGCATATTTAAAAATCTCATCATGACTGTCTTTTTTATCCAGCAAGCGTACTAATGAAAAAGCTAAAACATGGGGTAAGTGACTCGTAGCGGCTAAAACCGCATCATGATGGTCACTATCCATCGTTGAAACACGTGCGCCCAGCTTTTCCCAGAAAACGCGAAGTGTTAAAAGGGCTTTAGCTGAGCTATTTTCTGTCGGCGTAATAATCACCCGTTTACCGGTAAATAATTCAAGTTGAGCCGCATCGACACCGCTATTTTCCGCACCCGCAATCGGGTGAACCGGCACAAAATTATCCGGCACAACGCCAAAAACATTGCGCGCTGATTGAATCACACTGCCTTTAGTACTCCCAACATCGGAGTACACAGCATCCGGATTCCAGATACCCTTTAATTCTAAAAATATCTGCTCTATAGACCCAACCGGAACCGCAATGATCACGCAATCTGATTGTGCCAGCACTGCTTCAGCTGTTTCCCCAAAATAACTGACCTGATCAACAACCCCTAATGACTCAGCACGCTGTAAATTTAACGCCTGTGCAGGATAACCCACACCCACGATGTGTTTAGCCAACCCTTGCTCTCGCGCTTTACAGGCTATAGAGCCCCCCATTAAACCCACCCCAATAACCGATAAATTCTTAAACATCAATCCAGTATCCGAGTTAATGCATTAATAAAAAATAAATTTTCAGCTTCTGTACCAATACTTATTCTCAAAAAATGGGGTAACCCATAATTGGCTACCGGTCTGACGATAACGCCGGCGACTAATAATTCTTCATAAATAGGCATTGCAGAGCGACCTAAATCGACCGTGATAAAATTCCCTCTAGAGGGAATCCAACTGAGTCCTAATTCGCTAAAAGCCGTGGTCAACTGCCCCATGCCCTGTGCATTTAATGCGATCGTTTCTCTAAGATACTCACCGTCCGCTAAAGCGGCTTCTGCCGCTGATAAGGCGACTAAATTGGTATTAAAAGGTTGCCGAACCCGATTAAGCAAATCAGCCATTTCAGAACTAGAAACACTATAGCCAATTCTCATTCCCGCTAACCCATAGGCTTTGGAAAAAGTACGGGTAATGATTAAATTGGGGAACCGTGTTAACCAGGCAATTGAATCCGAACGCTCATCAGGACTGACATACTCAAAATACGCCTCATCAAGCACACAAATAACCTGCTTAGGAAGATCAGAAAGAAAACCATACAGTTGTTCTGATGTTAAGAATGTGCCCGTTGGGTTGTTAGGATTAGCAATAAACACTAATTTAGTCTTCTCAGTGACCTGCTCTAACATCGCCGACAAATCATGCCCATAACACGGGTATTCCCCTCCCGCTGATGCCTTTGAAATAACCGCTTGTGCCCCCATGGCTTGGGTCACAATAGGGTAAACAGCAAATGCATATTCAGAAAAGATCACTTCAGAACGCTCGGATACAAATGTTCTAGCAATAATCTCCAAGACATCATTAGAGCCATTACCTAGTGTGATTTGTGTTGATTCAACGGCTAGATGCTGTGCTAATGCCGCCTTCAGGGAAAAACCATTACCATCAGGATAACGAGAAACCTCAGCCAAAACCGTCTGCATGGCAGACACAACCTTTTGACTGGGTCCCTTGGGGTTTTCATTCGAAGCTAACTTAATAATTCTGGATAAACCCAATTCCCTTTCAAGTTCACTCATGGGCTTTCCGGGCTGATATGGAATAAGCGCACGGACACCAGGAAGTGCCAACTGACAAATCTGATTGGTTTCTAAATTCATCTGTTTTTAACTAAATAACCGCTCTAGGGTATGAGCCCAGAATAGTCAACATATTGACTGAATCTTTCAATTCACTCAATGCGAGAGAGACTTCTTTATTTTCAATATGCCCTTCAATATCAATAAAAAAAACATATTCCCAAAGACCTTGACGAGAGGGTCGAGACTCAATTCGTGTCATGCTAATATTATATTTTGCAAACGGCTGCAAGATCTTATGTAATGCCCCCGACTGATTACCCGTTGAAATTAATAACGTGGTTTTATCGTCACCGGTTGTAGACGCTCGTTGATCTCCAATAATCAAAAAGCGCGTAGTATTGTCAGCTTCATCTTCAATATTACGTTGTAAAATATTCAGACCATATAATCCAGCAGCGACCACAGGAGCAATCGCCGCACTATTTTCCTGTTCTGCCGCTAGCTTTGCAGCTTCAGCATTACTACTCACTGACTTTTGTAGAACACCGGGCAAATTCTCATCCAACCATTTCTGACATTGTTTTAACGACTGTTCGTGAGAAAAAACCGTCGAAATCGCGCTTAAGTCATTTTCACGGGTCATTAAATTTTGATTAACCCTTATTTCAACCTCACCGCAAATACTCAGCTCAGACTTAGTAAATCGATCGAGTGTATGGGTGATGACACCCCCGGTAGAATTTTCAACCGGCACTACTCCAAACTGACAATGCTTATTTTCTACCGCCCAAAAGATATCATTAATCGATGATGCCGGAACGCAGTGCGCCCCTTGGCCGAAGTGCTTAACAGCCGCTTGCTGGGTAAATGTCCCTTCAGGCCCTAAAAAAGCAACCGCCAAAGGTTTTTCCAGCGCCAAGCAAGCTGACATTATTTCCCGAAAAAAACTGATAACAACATCGTCATCCAGCGGACCTTCGTTAATTTCTCGAATCCGCCGCAACACTAACGCTTCTCGGTCTGGACGATAAAAGCAGCCATCATCGCCTGCAGCCATTTTGGTCTTAGCCACTTCAATAGCTAACGCAGCGCGCTGATTGATCAAAGTAAGAATACTTTGATCAATCGTATCAATTTTGTTTCTTAATTCGTTTAAGGGTAACAAGGAAGTCATAGGAATAGGCTATCTACTAATGTGTTCGCTCAAATTCTTTCATAAACTGTATTAACTTATCCACTCCTTTTTCTGGCATCGCATTGTATATACTGGCACGAACACCACCGACTGAACGATGCCCTTTTAATTCAACCATTCCCTGGTCACTGGCTTTAAGCAAAAATTCTGGCAACAAATCAGGGTCGGATAAAACAAAAGGGACATTCATTCTAGATCGGTAGGTCACATCAATGTTATTTTGGAATAATGTAGACCCATCAATGGCCTGATATAACTTATCCGCCTTAGTGATATTGATTTTTTCAATGGCACTCACGCCACCTAAATCTTCCAACCAATCCAGCATCAGACCTAATAAATACCAATTATATGTCGCCGGCGTGTTTAACATCGAACCATTAGCCGCTTGTTGAGCATAACTAAAAACCGATGGAATCGCTTCATTTTGTGCGTCTAACAAATCATCTCGAACAATGACAACCGTCACACCTGCAGGGCCCATGTTCTTCTGAGAACCGGCGTAAATCAAACCAAACTTAGTAACATCGACAGTTCGTGAAAGAATATTAGACGACATATCCGCCACCAAAGGAAGCCCTACCTCGGGTACAAAAGGAAATTCAACACCATTAATCGTTTCGTTACTGGTGTAATGTAAATAAGCGGCCTCATGATCGATCTGCCACTGTTCAATATTTGGAACCGTGCAAAACCCTCCGTCTTCACCACTGGCGGATACCTTAACCGTACAATACTTCTTAGCCTCGGCAATTGCTTTCTTGGACCATGCACCAGAATTGATATAACAGGCGGTTTGTTTTCCTTGTAATAAATTCATTGGAATCATTGCAAATTGTGCTGACGCCCCCCCTTGCAAAAAGAGTACCTTATAGTTATCCGGGATGCTCATAACAGATCTAAGAGACGACTCGAGCTTTTGCGCAATGGATAAAAAAGTCTTACTACGATGACTCATTTCCATAACGGATTGACCACTATTCTGCCAATTTAGGCACTCATCCTTAGCCCGATTTAAGACAGCCTCTGGCAACATTGATGGTCCAGCACTAAAATTTAAAACTCTGCTCATTAAAACTCTGCTCCTTTATCCTGTGTTTCATCTGAGATATCATCAGGTAATCCCGCTATTCGGTCTACTCCAACTACTCGTTCTTTTTTGCCTAACTTGATGATAGTCACACCTTGTGTGTTTCTGCCGACTACCGTAATTTCATTGATCCGTGTACGAACCAGTGTTCCTGCATCGGTAATCAACATGATTTCATCATCATCTGAAACCAAAACAGCACCCACAACAGCACCATTACGCTCGGTGGTTTGAATGGCAATAACACCTTGCCCTCCACGCTTGTGACAGGGGAAATCAGATAACTGGGTACGCTTACCAAAGCCATTTTCAGTGATATTCAACACCGTCCCTTCGGTAGCAATAATTAACGAAATAACCCGCTGATCTTGCGCTAATCGAATACCCCGAACACCTGCCGCCGTTCTACCCATAGAACGGACATCTGTTTCATTAAAACAAACTGATTTACCGGCACTACTAAACAAAAGAATATTTTGCTGACCATCCGTAATAGCAACACCTACCAGGCGATCATTTTCTTTAAGGTCAATCGCAATTTTGCCACTGGCGCGCTGCCGTTTAAACTCGCTTAATGGTGTTTTCTTAACCGTTCCTTGTGCGGTTGCCATAAATATAAATTGGTTCTCAGTATATTCTTGAACCGGTAAAATGGCATTAATTCGTTCATTTTTATCCAAATTGAACAAGTTAACAAAAGGCTTCCCTCTAGAATTTCTACTGGCAGAGGGTAATTGATAAGTCTTCAGCCAATACACCTTACCTGCACTGGAAAAACATAAAATAATATCGTGCGTATTCGCAACCATAATTTGATCAATAAAATCAGCATCTTTGGTTTTAGTTGCTGATTTACCCCGCCCGCCTCGGCGCTGTATCTTATACGTTTCCAATGATTGCGATTTCACATAACCTTCATGCGATACGGTAACAACAACGTCTTCTTCGGTAATCAGATCCTCAGCTGACAAATTCAGATGATCTTGAAGAATCTCCGTTCTGCGATCATCCGCAAATTGCTCTTTGATATCGTTAAGCTCTTCTCGTATAACGGTCATTAACCGCTGCGTACTGGATAAAATATCCAAATAATCATCAATTTGCTCCAGTAAGCCCTGATATTCGGAAACAATTTTATCTTGCTCAAGACCGGTTAACCGGTGCAATTGCAGATTAAGTACGGCCTGTGCTTGCTCACTGGAGAGGCGGTATTCTTGGCCGTGCATGCCAAATTCTTCCGGCAATTCTTCAGGTCTTGATCGTTCCGCATCGGCACGCTCTAACAAGGTAGCCACAATACCAGACGCCCAAGTTCGCGCCAACAAGCCTGCTTTAGCTTCAGCCGGATTGCTAGCCGCCTTAATCAAAGCAATCATTTCATCAATATTAGCCATTGCAACAGCAAGACCTTCAAGAACATGTGCCCGCTCCCGCGCTTTTCTTAAATTAAAAATCGTTCGCCGAGTCACGACTTCACGGCGATGATCAATAAAAGCAGCCAAAATCTCCTTTAGGTTCATGCACTTAGGGCGGCCGTTGATCAATGCAACCATATTGATACCAAAAACACATTGTAATTGCGTGTGTTGATACAAATTATTTAATATAACCGCGGGCACTTCACCACGACGCAACTCAATCACCATGCGCATACCATCCTTATCAGATTCGTCACGCAATGCCGTTATACCTTCCAATCTTCCTTCTTTCACCAAAAAGGCTATTTTCTCAAGCAATCGTGCTTTATTAACCTGATAAGGTAATTCAGTAACGATAATGGCATGCTTACCACTCTCACCCACTTCTTCAAAAACAGCTCTTGCTCTAAGGTGAATCTTACCTCGACCCGTTAAATAAGCATCACGAATCCCTTGTGCACCATTGATCATCGCCGCAGTTGGAAAGTCTGGCCCGGGGATATGGGTCATTAAATCCATTGCACCAAGATCAGGATCATCAACTAGTGCTAGACAAGCATTAATAATCTCAGTCAAGTTATGAGGGGGTATGTTAGTGGCCATCCCAACGGCAATACCGGTAGAGCCATTAATCAATAATGTGGGGACTTTAGTCGGCAAAACAGCGGGCTCACTTTCAGACTCATCGTAATTAAGAATGAAATCGACCGTCTCTTTATCTAAGTCCGCCAGCAATTCGTGCGCAATCTTAGCCATCCTGACTTCGGTATACCGCATTGCCGCCGGAGAGTCGCCATCAACAGAACCAAAGTTTCCTTGCCCATCAATCAATAAATGTCGCATGGAAAAAGGTTGTGCCATCCTAACAATGGTATCGTAAACGGCGGTATCACCGTGCGGATGATATTTACCAATCACATCACCCACAACCCGCGCTGACTTCTTGTAAGGTTTATTCGAATCGTTACCCAACACCCGCATCGCATATAACACTCGGCGATGCACGGGCTTAAGACCGTCCCTCACATCCGGTAGGGCTCGACCCACAATAACGCTCATCGCATAGTCAAGATAAGACTTCTTCATCTCATCTTCTAGGTTTACCGGTACTATTTCTTTAGCAAATTCAGACATATATTTTATTCATAAAAGAAATGCCGGGTTAGTAACAAACTAAACCGGCGTGACTTGTGAAAATCATGGAGAAGCAGACTAAGCCACATATCCCTTACGTGTATTTAGCGTAGATAGAAAACATAGATGATTATAACAAAAATCGCTTATTTTTTGAACCTATACCGTGGACTTTAAGTAAATAACTCTTCCAAAAAATGCTGCATCGAAAGCCATGAGCGATAATCCGCATTACGCTTATAAACCGTGCCGAAATCCGGGTCATTTGCCAAAGGATTCGTAAATGCATGCATCGTTTGCCCGTACTGATGCAATTGCCAATCAGCCCCGGATCGGGTTAACTCATGTTGCAGCTCAACCACTTGATCCGATGACACCATCGGATCATCATGGCCATGTAAAACTAAAACTTTCGCGCTGATTTCGGGCTGCGGTATATTATGCGCCGGTAGTAGCAAGCCATGAAAACTTACCACACCCTGAAGAGGTGCGCCGGTGCGCGCTAAATCCAAAACACACAGACCACCGAAACAAAAACCAATTGCTGCAACCTTGTTATTATTTGCAAAAGGCAGTTGATTCACGGTATCAAGTGCGGCACCAATGCGTTGCTGTAACAACGCTCTATTCTCCATAAATGGCTGCATCAGTTGAGAATTTTCATCGGGACCACGCCCTAAGACACCTTTGCCATACATATCTAGTGCAAAACCGATATAGCCCATTTCCGCCAAAGACCGCGCCTTTGCTTCCACAAAGTCATCACGACCACCCCAGGCGTGTGCAATGAGAACAACTGGCCGAGATTCTTCTACGGTAGAATCGAAAGCCAGATAGCCCTGTAAAAGGGTATCACTATCGTAATAGTCTATGGTTGTGGTGGTTAAAGACATAAGGCATTATCCGCCACTAAAGTTATAGGTGATGATTTTACGCACTAACGGCTGCAACTGTTTTTTTATGATCTGTTGATGCAAAGGCGAATTCATATACGCATCCATCGCTTGTTGGTTTTCAAGCGTGACCGATACAGCCACGTCAAAACTAGTATCCTGCCCATGCCCATGCCCTTGGCTAGGCTTGATCACGCCAACATGCCGGTTAATAATGCCCGGGAGATTATTCAATTTTCTACTGGCATCTAAAAATCGTTGTCGCTGCACAGCATCACCAGGCTTTTTTAACCAAACGACAATCACATGGGTTATTTTTTGGTTTGATACGCCGGTTCCCGCGTAACTTGAAACAGAAAAAAACAACAGCAACAAAGCAACACACACACGCTGAAGCAACGCTCTCATCACAAGCCCTTCTGGTTTATAAGCTCAGCAAGAAAGGCACCTGAGGCTGTCTCCACTAAATCTAAAACCTCCTCGAAACCAAATGGGCCGCCATAATAGGGATCTGGCACTTCACGTGTCGTTAATTCCGGTGCAAAATCCAGAAAATAATGAATTTTATGCCTAAATTCAGCAGGACATGCCGACGTTAAAATTTTGAAATTCTCATGGTCCATAGCTAGAATATAATCAAAGTCCTCAAAGTCACCCCTGATAAATTTTCGCGCTCGCTGTTGCGACAAATCAACACCTCTAGCGAAAGCAGCCTGTTGCGCGCGATGATCCGGCGCATCACCAATATGGTAGGCGTGTGTTCCCGCTGAAGCAACGATAAAATTCTGCGCCACATTCCTTTTAGTAATTGTTTTTTTGAAAACACCTTCGGCCGTCGGCGAACGACATATATTGCCCATGCAAACGAATAAAACTTTAATCGTCATCTTAAGTACCTTGTATCAGGCCTGCTCAAGCCTGATAAGAAGAATAATCTACTGCGCCTGATCAAATACCCCATCAACTGAGCGTCAAGGTCTGTCTAATGGCTTGCAGAGACTCAATACTTAGCGGATTATGCGCCGCGTCTCTAACTTCACCATGAAGTGTTTGAGCAATATGATTAATGGAAGCCACTAACTCATCAAAACAGTGAACCGGATTCTCCATCTCATCAGGTTGCATAAAAAACACCACTCCCGGACAATAAAACGTGTCCATCTCGTTGATAGGAAAAACACCCGGCTCAACAAGACAGGCAATACTAAAACGAACATCACTGTTAGCACTCAGACTTTGGTAAATCTGTAATTCTGTAAACACCAACCCCAGAGTCTCAAATTCCTGCTGCAAAGAAAACCCATTAAAACCTTGTTCTGAATGGGCTACGACACTGAACTGAATGAAGGCGGGTGGTTGAAGGCCCTCATTTTCATCAAAGCCCGCTGCTTGATCACCATTTACCTCAGCTGGAGAATCAATGGGTACAATATCAAACTCATCATGCTCTGTTTTTATCACCAATGAATCATCAATTGATCCGAGGCCACTATCGCCCTGATTAAATAAATTCCGGTTCCTGGAGGACTTGTTTTTAAAATGTGAGACCACCACCAAAGCAATCACGACAACCAGGCCCAACCCAATTATCACCATTCTTAGCACTTCTTTATCCATTAACTTTCCACCAAGTCTAATGCTTCATCAATATCTACAGAAACCATTCGAGAAACGCCCGACTCTCTCATCGTAACACCCGCTAATTGCTTTGCAATTTCCATTGTTGCTTTATTATGCGAAATAAACACCAGCTGCACATTCTCTGACATTTCCTCAACTAATTTTGAAAACCGGGCCACATTAGTATCATCCAATGGCGCATCCACCTCATCTAGCATACAAAATGGTGCTGGATTCAAATCAAAAAAGGAAAACACCAACGCCACAGCTGTTAACGCTTTTTCTCCACCAGATAACAAGTGAATTGATCGCGTTTTCTTGCCGGGTGGTTGAGCCACAATATTAACGCCCGCCTCCAATGCATCACCCTCTGTTAATTCAAGATAGGCGCGACCACCACTAAATAACTTTTCAAATTTTTTCTGAAGGCCTAAATTTATAGCATCGAATGTTTCTTTAAAACAAATTTGTGTTTCCTGATCAATTTTGTGAATCGCTTGCTCGAGCTTATCCATCGCCTCGTCTAGATCAGCATACTGCTCGTTCAAAAAATTCATCCGTTGCTGCTCAGCATCAAACTCCTCTATTGCCGTTAAATTAATCGCGCCCAACTTCTCAATGGCACTGACTAAGTCATCCAATTTGCGTTTCCATGAATGCTCCTCAGCATCTTCCGGACAAATTTTAATAATCGCTGTCACCGACGCATTTAATTCTGCCAATTGCTCATCAACTGTTTTTTGCCTTATTTTACTTTCTTCTTGGAGTAATCGATGCCTATTCAATTCTTCTTTAAAACCATTTATTTGTTGATCAAGTCGATCTTCGTCACCGACATGTTTATGCAACATCGATTCCATTTCTTGCAACTGGTCGGTCATATTCTGAACCGTCACATGGTCTTGTTTCTTTTTAGAATCCAGTTCCGCTAATGTGCTTTTATCATGGCTTAAAGGTCCAATAGAGGCCTTATATTTATCTTCAAGTTCTAGCAGCCGATCATCATCCTGTTTCGACATTTCTGACAATCGATCAATTTGTTTTTGAATTAAATTCTGTGTGTTTTGTAACGATTCAATGCGCCCCTGTAACTCTACAACGATTTGTTTTGCCTGCACAGATTGCTGATTGGCCTGTTGCCACTTATCCTGAAGTCTATCTTTCTGAAGACCCAAATCTTGTTTTTCTATCTCTAACCCCGCCATTAACCCAACCGCTTGAACTTTTTCTTCATTCGAGTGTTTTATAGCTAAATCCACATCTGCCAATTGCCGTGTCATAACATCAATATCACGCAGAACCTGCTCCAACCGACGACTCTGTTGTTCTAATCGCGCAGAACTTGCACTGAATTCAGCACTTCTTGCGGTCAACTCCTCCGCGATAAGTTTATCTTTTTGCTGAAAAAATTCGCGCTGCTCTTCTGCATGCTTCAAGCGATTCTCAAATGAAGCTAAAGAGTTTTCCTGTTCCCGTAGCGTTGCGTCCAAAAGCGACTGCTCTTGCTTCAACGCCCTTAATTCTTTCTCTCGCTGTAATATGCCCTGTTGTGGGCTATTACTCTGCGTTAACTTTACCCATCCATTTCCTAGCCAAATGCCTTTAGGCGTGATGATAGACTCATGCTGAGATAAATTCCCCATCTGATTGAAAGCATCTCTCAACGTATCAGCACAATAAATGTCCTCCAAAAACACGGCGGCGCCTTTGGGCACTCGGATTTTATCGATCAATAACGGCAACGGGATTTCACTCTGATGTCGACCCTCAAACGAACCGGTAAAAAGCGTTAGTGTTTCATCCTCTAAGGACTCCAATGCATCGACATAATGGTCTAAATCATCAACATAAATTGCATCTAGACAACGAGTCAAGACCATCTCCACAGCTAACTCCCAACCCTGATCAACTTCGATCATCTCAGCCAACCGTTTTTCATTCATCAATGCATGCGATTGCAACCACTGCACCAATTTTTTATTCTTTTTCCCCATTGAATGTTGTTGCAACAGTATTAACGATTCAATTTTTCCATTCAAAGCATGCTCTTGAGCATTCAGAACATTGAGTGCATCACGATTATTTTTTACCTGTTGACGACATTGCGTGATCTCTTCTACTTGCTGCTCTAATTGCTGGCGAAACTCTGCCTGCTTTGAACTAATCCCCTCAATGGACTGTCCCAACGCTTCAATTTCAAACTGTATCGTGGTATCTGACAGCTCTTTTTTTTCATTTTGTAACTGGATTAATTGGTGCTGCGTTTGGGTATGCTGGCGTTCAAATTGAATGACTTTGGACTGCTGAACTTCAATCTGCCCTTTTACTGTTCCATAGCGGTCACTAAACGTCCCCCACTCATCTTGCCATTGTTGTTGTCTGGCCAAGGCCTCTTGCGCATGCGTTGAAAGTTGCAATTCTTTTTCAGCAGCCCGTTGATAGTCAGCTTTTGCGGCACTGCTTTCATCAAGACACTTTTGAAGCTGCTGCTTATCGGCAGCAATTTCAATGACTACATTCTTTTCTTGCCCTCTTAAGCGCGTGATTTCAAGTTGTAATCGCTCATTATTTTGACTCACATGATCAATCTTCTGAGCCAATTGATCAAACTGAGCAACCGACTGATAATAATGCTCCTGTTGTTGCGTTAACGATTCACGGTGCTTGCTAAGTAACGCCTGTGTCGTTGTAATCGTTGCCTTTAATTCTATTTGTTGTACCGATGACTTATTATGTGTTTCGGCTATTTGCTTAATTTTATTTTCATAGCCCGAGACTTCACCATCATAACCCTGCCAACGTAAAGCCAGCAATTCAACGCGGCATTGGCGCTCTTCTTGCTTTAACTGCTTGAATGTTTCTGCTTTTTTAGCCTGAGATTTCAAGCGTCTTAGTTGCTTTTCCACCTCAGTACGAATATCGTTCAATCGATCAAGATTTTCACGCGTATGACGGATCCTGATTTCAGCTTCATGGCGTCTTTCTTTATACTTTGAGATCCCTGCGGCTTCTTCTATATGTTCTCTTAATTCCTCAGGCTTTGATTCAACCATTTTGGAAATAGTACCTTGCTCAATAATGGCATAACTTCGGGCACCTAACCCTGTTCCTAAGAAAATATCAACAATATCTCGACGACGGCACCGTAAGTTGTTTAGGAAATAAACCGACTGACCCTCACGATTAAGCTGACGCTTTACTGAAATTTGTGCGTATTGTGCGTAAACACCGCCTAATTCACCGTCATGGTTATCAAAAAACAATTCCACCGACGCATGGCTTACCGGTTGACGTGTGGCTGAACCGTTAAAGATAACATCTACCATACTACCCCCGCGCAGATGTTTAGCTGAACTTTCGCCCATGACCCAACGTACAGCATCAATAATATTTGATTTACCACACCCATTAGGACCGACAATCCCAATAAGATTGCTGGTCAAATGAACCGTAGTTGGATCAACAAATGATTTAAAGCCTGAAAGTTTGATTTTTTCCAGTCGCATTACTGGTAGAATATCCCTATTTTAAAGTGTGCTTTTAGCTGTATGAACGCTTTTGATTTTACGATAAAAACCGGTAAAAAAGGTCCGAGACGATCATTTTCTGACCACTAACTATAGAACATTCACCTCTTATAATCAATTCCCTTGCTCAATTGACGACATGACAACAAAACCGACTCAAAATCTTGAATCCTTTGATAATCCACAACCGGGACGAAACTACACCATCCGTATTGAGACCCCTGAATTCACCTGCTTATGCCCGAAGACAGGGCAGCCTGATTTTGCAACAATCACCCTTGAATATATTCCTAATCACGCCTGCATTGAACTCAAATCATTAAAACTTTACTACTGGTCTTACCGAAACCAAGGCGCTTTTCATGAAGCCGTCACGAATAAAATATTAAATGATATTGTCGCGGCCATTGCGCCTAACTTTATGCGCGTAAATGCTGAATTTTGGGTTCGAGGTGGCATTTCCACGACCGTCATCGCCGAGCACCGCAATCCGGATTGGCAACCGGATGATTTAATCACACTGCCTTAAAAATAAACTAAACCTGTTTGCATTTAACCTTCCACTTTCTTTATTTATAAAATGGCCTTATCACAACAAATTAACGCCTTCGTGCAATCCCTGCTACCCCATCACTTATTATCACGATTGATGCAGGTTTTCACTGAGTCTACCGTTGAACCTTGGAAAAACTTTGCAATCAAATTAATTATTAAACACTATCAAGTTAATATGGCGGAAGCGATTAATTCAGACCCGACCTCTTACAGCCATTTCAATGACTTTTTTACCCGAACACTTAAACCGGGTTCGCGACCGATCTGTCCAGAACCGCATGCCGTTATTAGTCCCGCTGATGGTGCCATTAGCCAAATCGGCACCATAGATCAGGGCCAAATAATCCAAGCAAAAGGGAAAAACTTTTCTGCCCAAACATTATTAGGCGGCGATCCTACGCTCGCTGAAATCTTTAAGAATGGTCAATTCGTTACCATTTATTTATCGCCAAAAGACTACCATCGCCTCCATATGCCCGTAGCAGGTACCTTAAAAGAAATGATCCATATTCCGGGGCGATTATTTAGTGTCAATACCGCCACTACTGAAGCGGTTCATAATCTTTTTGCCAGAAATGAGCGTGTGGTAACGCTTTATGAAACCAAAGCCGGTCCGATGGCGCTCATCCAAGTAGGTGCTATTTTTGTATCCAGCATTGAAACGGTCTGGCACGGTGTGGTCACGCCCCCAAGTGCTAAAGAAATAAGACGCTGGCAATACCCTGATAACCCACCCACATTAAACCTTGCTGAAGAAATGGGCCGCTTCAATATGGGTTCAACTATTATCGTCCTTTTTGGCCAAGATCAAATGAACTGGTTATCGAACTTAAAAGCAGGTGATGAAATTCAACTGGGTCAACAATTAGGTGTGGCTTATGAACCGTAACGGTGATAAAACTGTTGGCGTATGCACCCAAATCGTTATTTTTAATATCATCGATCAAAAAAACTTATTACCATGAGCACAAAAAAGAAACCACTCCCTAAATTATTAGGCCAAATCCTCTGTTTTCTTGGAGAACATGACTATATCGTTCTTGAGGTGACCTTTGGGTTTAGTGCCGGCGATAACGTCGAAAAAGTAGAATGCCAACGGTGCGGCCAGAGAACCGCACGGTATAGCAAAGAAAATTAATTAGACTATTGAGAAACCCGAAAACCTCAATTATTTTTGTCCCTTAACAGCCCGGCAAAAAACTAACACACGCCTGCACTAAAATTAGACTCGGGCGACAAAGAGTGTCAGGGAATAAAAAAACATAGGCCGATTGAAAGGCCCATGTTAAGACAAATAGTACTTATACTTTACAATAAGAAGGAATCCAACTACGTTCAATCATATGTTCTGGAACATTATTGAAATCAAATTCTTGACCATCTTTAATCATTTGTTGCACATCAAATAAATGATCAAACTCAGGCATATCATTGAAAAACATCTTATAAAAAGGACTCACTAACGCCTCTGAAATTTTAATACCAATCGGTCCTATAAAATTCCGTCGCTGCCCGACATGTGCC
>DUCI01000114.1 GCA_012959905.1 Methylococcaceae bacterium
TGGTGGTGTCCGGGAAACTTCAAGAAGCTGAATTACAACAGTTAGGCAAACGGATCCGTGATGAAATTTTAATGTTGCCGGAAGTCTCTCAGGCCACATTAGGCGCAATACGACCGGCTGAATTTTCTATAGAAGTCTCGGAGCAAACGCTACGTCAATACGGGTTGTCATTTCAAAAAATTGCCAGGGAAATCAATAATAATTCATTGAGTATGCCTGCAGGATCAATGAAGACCGATAAAGGTGAGGTGTTATTAAGAACCTTTGGGCAATCTTATAATCGTGATGACTTTGCCCGGATTCCCATTTTAAAACAGGATGACGGTAGTTTTGTGTTGTTAGGTGAAATTGCTGATATTAAAGACGGATTTGAAGAAGAGCAATTGGAAGCGACTTTCAATGGCTATCAGTCCGTTATCATCGAGGTTTTTCGCTTAGGTGACCAAAGTGCCATTGAAATTTCACAGCGGGTTAAAAATTATATTGCGGAGTCTAAACGCTTTTTACCGCCGGGCGTCACCCTGAATGTTTGGCGAGATCGTGCCAAAATTGTACAAGGGCGTATTTCCACCTTAACCTCAAATGCCATACAAGGGGCCGTGTTGGTATTTATTTTACTGACATTATTTTTACGACTATCGGTTGCAGCTTGGGTTTGTGCAGGTATTCCTATTTCCTTTTTAGGGGCATTAGCGATGATGCCGGAACTCGGTGTAACGATTAATATTAGTTCGTTATTTGCTTTTATTTTAGTGTTGGGGATTGTGGTGGATGATGCCATTGTCACCGGTGAAAATATTTATCACCATTTAACCTTACACAACGACCCTGAAAAAGCGGCTATTGAGGGCACGCATGAAGTCGGGGTTCCGGTTACGTTTGGTGTGTTAACGACAGTGATTGCTTTTATACCGTTGCTTTCTATTGAGGGGCGGCGGGGGCAGATGTTTGAATCGATTGCTTTGGTGGTGATTCCGGTTTTATTATTTTCTCTGGTCGAAAGTAAATGTATTTTACCTTTCCACTTAAAGCACTTGAAGGTTGCTAGCACTGAGACCGGTGGCGGATCGGCACTGCAACGGTTACAAGCCCGTATTGATGGCAAGCTGAAATATTTTATTGAAAATATTTATAAACCCACCTTAGAGCTCTTGTTAGAACACCGTTATTCAACTTTATGCGGTTTTATTGGTATTTTTATTATCATGATGGCGATGACGGCTGGCGGACATATTCGTTTTGTCTTTTTTCCAAAAGTTGAAAGTGAAAGTATTCAAGCGACATTGACAATGCCGGTGGGAACCCCTTATGCGGTCACTAAAAAACATACCGATAGAATCACCCGTATCGCTCAAGAGTTACAAACTGAATTTGTTGACCCTGAGTCGGGGCAACAATTAATTACTAACATTTTGGTTATTAACGGCAAGGTAGACTCGATGGGCCATCCACAATCGAATGTGGGTTATCTTAGGATTAGTCTCTTACCGCCAGAACAGCGAAATCTCAATTGGACCGGCCATGAGGTGGTCACCGAATGGCGAAAACGCGTGGGCAGTATTCCGGGTGCTGAAAAGATTTATTTTAAATCTGACATTTTTCATGGAATGACCAGTCCGGTCGAAGTGCAATTACACGGTGATGATTTTAAAATACTGTCTTTGGCGGCACAATCCACACGGGCACTTTTAGAGCAAATCCCAGGCCTTTATGATATTGAAGATACCTTTGAAATAGGTAAAGAAGAGGTGCAGATTAAGCTTA
>DUCI01000115.1:0-306 GCA_012959905.1 Methylococcaceae bacterium
TGCCTAAGATTTTAGATGAAAAAGTAGCGCGCTCGCATTTAAAACAATTGGGTGTGAATTTGACTGAATTAACCCAAGCACAAGCAGATTATTTAAATATTCCCACAGAAGGGCCTTATAAGCCTGATCATTATCGTTACTAATCAAGTTAATGGATTCTCAGAAAAAATATCCACGACATTTTAGTTGTGAATTCTTCCCGCCTAAAACGGAGGCGGGTGCGGCGAACCTAGTAACGGTTCAGGCGCAATTGGAGCGGATTAATCCCGACTTCTTCTCGGTGACTTTTGGCGCCGGTGGCTCGAC
>DUCI01000115.1:352-10166 GCA_012959905.1 Methylococcaceae bacterium
GGCTGTCAGGCGGCACCGCATTTGTCTTGTGTGGCGTCAACAAAAGACAGTATTCGTAAGGTTTTACGTCGTTACCAAGAGCAAGGTATTGCTAAGATTGTGGCGCTGCGTGGGGACATGCCTTCTGGCGTTTTGTCGGCAGGTGAATTTCGTTATGCCAATGAATTGGTTGAATTTATCAGGGCTGAGACCGGAGACCATTTTGAGATTCATGTCGCCGCTTACCCAGAAGTTCATCCGCAAGCCGATAATGGACAAAACGATTTAATTAACTTTAAGCGTAAGGTTGATGCCGGGGCGAATGCAGCCATCACGCAATATTTTTATACCGCGGAAGCCTATTTTGCTTTTATAGACGATTGTGAAAAACAGGGTATTGATCTGCCCATTATTCCAGGGATTATGCCGATTAATAACTACACGCAGTTGTCGCGATTTTCTGAAATGTGTGGTGCTGAAATCCCACGCTGGCTACGCAAACGGCTGGAAGTTTTTGGCGATGATCGGGAATCCATTCAAGCGTTAGGCATTGAGGTGGTGAGTGAGCTGTGTCAGCGACTATTGGATCATGGCGCGCCCGGGTTGCATTTTTACACCATGAACCAATCAGCACCCACGTTACGTATTTTTGATAATTTACATAGCGATTAATTAGCCTGCTCGGAAATCTTAACGTTGACGGATTTTTTTAATGATCAGCATCCTATTAGTCTAAAGATGAGCTGTTCTTTATAGCTCTTATAAACGTCATGCGTATCTCACGAATTCATGTTGCTTCATCTCTCGTTTTACACGAAAAAATCCGTTTGGAAGAAGAGGCGGCGCATTATGTGCGTGCTGTTTTGCGGTTAAAGGTTGGCGCCGAGGTTTTTCTGTTCAATAATGAGGGCGCTGAATTTAAGGGTGAGCTTACAGAGGTCACTCGCAAAGCTGTTGTTGCCAAGATAAATGAGCCGGTTCAAAGAAAAACAGAATCTAGGTTATGGGTTAATTATGGTTTGGCAATTTCGCGTTCAGACCATATGGACTTTGCGATTCAAAAAGCGGTTGAATTGGGTGTGAGTGAAATAACGCCATTGCTAACAGCACGCAGCGTCGTTCGGTTGAAGCCTGAAAATAGGGATAAAAAGAGTACGCATTGGCAACGCATTGCACAGAATGCAGCCGAACAAAGCGGCCGGCAATTTGTGCCTAAAATTCATCAGCCCGTTGAGTTGGGCGTATGGGTTAACCAGTTAGATGGGTTTAAAATTTTGTTAGACCCTACAGCAAGGCAGGCTTTAGGAAACTTATCCCCAGGATCACAGAAGGTTGTTGTCATGTCGGGTCCAGAGGGTGGTTTTACTCAGGATGAGATTGACTCGGCCTTAGTAATGGGTTTTGTAGCGATTCGTTTGGGCCCTCGAGTATTGCGGACTGAAACAGCCGCGTTAGCGGTGTTAACGTCAGTGCAGTTACTTTGGGGTGATTTAAACGTTTAATCTCTAAAGTTGTCGAATTGTAGGGGCATTTCTAGTTTTTTTTCTTTAAGTAGTTGAATGACTTGTTGTAGGTCATCTCTTTTTTTGCCAGTGACACGAACTTTTTCCCCTTGTATGGCAGCCTGAACTTTCAGTTTTTTGTCCTTAATTAATTTAACAATTTTCCGTGCTAGGGGCGTATCAAGACCTTGCTTAAGGGTTATTTCCTGATGGGCGGTTTTTCCGGTTAGTTGTGCTTCTGCTGTTTCTAAGCAGGCCGTATCAATGCCTCGTTTTGTGAGTTTCATTTGAACAATATCTAGCATTTGTTGAAGTTGGAAGTCATTCTCAGCAAACGATTTGATGATGTTGTCATTAAATTCAAATTTAGCCCCTGAGCCTTTAAAATCAAAACGGGTGGTCACTTCCCGGTTGGCTTGGTCAACGGCATTATTTGCTTCGTGGCGGTCAAATTCGGAAACAATGTCAAAAGAAGGCATAGGTTAGCTCTTATCAAAGTGATCGTAAACTGTCACTATAGGGTAGTTTTTGAGTAGATTCAAATTAACGGAAAAGAAATAAATTTATGGAGCCATGGTTGCAAACTAGATTATTGAGTCGGGGGCTGATGCTGGTGTTTTGTGTGTTATTGACGGGCTGCTCATCAATCGTTAAGCAATCTGGCTCGCTCCGTAGTTCTGAATTTAAAATGAATTCGGTGGCTAAAACAGATATTAATTTAGTGACAGAAACGCATCAAACCATTGTTTTTCAAGCATTAGGGGAATTGGCTTTTAAATTATATAAACGCAATCCTAATGAATGGCGTAAAAGTGGATATCAGGGCGTGGAAGCAGCAGTTGCTGAATTAGTTCGATTTCCTTTTGTGGCGGTTAACGGTCGGCGTAGTATTGATTGTATTCGCTTGAGCTTTGATGAGGGCTTTAAAGGGGATAGAGTACAGGCGTTTATTGCGGGCTTGCAAACGATGATTTTTGAGGCGTATGAAAGCCAGAGAGAATTTTATATCATTGATTTTTTAGATGCTCAAAGGCTTTACAATAGTGCGCGTAATGTTGAAGTAGCCTCTTGGTTGATTCGTACCAAACGGTCGCGTTCTGGGAAAATTTTTTTAGTCAGTTCGGGGGGTATTGGAGCCGTTAACTTAAGTTTTGAGCGGTTGTTTGGGAAAATAATTAATGCACAGGATATGATTGCTCAGATTATGGCCAATAGACAGCATCGAGTGATTAAGTCGACATTACAATCTATGGTGACAGCATTTATTCCAATCTAGCATGTGTTTGGTAGTAATCGGTGATCGCCTGGGTTCGAGATTGTTGTATAGCGGCACCAATTTGAGGGCCTTTTAAGGATCCGGATGTTAATGATTCGGTATTGATAGCGAGGGCCGCTTGTTGCGCATTTTGAATAAAGCTGGCTTGTGGGTAGGGTTTTTTTTCAAGGCCGGTGCGCCCTTTAGCGTCGGCCTCACAAGCGAGCAAAAAATAGATCAAGGTATTGTTCTTTTTAAAGGCGCCGATATTGAATAGCATCTCTGCCAAGGCTTCGGGTTGAAGGTGTATCGCTTTATGCGAAGTGGTGTGGTGGGCCATGACTTGTTGGGCGAGTGTCTTATAAGCTTTGGGGATTCGTAGCCGCTGGCAGAGTTGTTCTAAGATAGGCAGTCCGTATGATTCATGGCCTCTGTGGCCAGGCCATTTATGGGCCGGGGTCTTAGCCTTACCTAAATCGTGGACTAAAGCAGCAAAGCGGGTTGCAGGGTCTTGGGTTAAGTGAGCGGCTTGATCAACAGTCAATAAGGCATGAATGCCGGTATCTATTTCAGGGTGGTATTTTGCAGGTTGTGGCACGCCAAACAGGTCGTTTATTTCCGGGAAGATAATGGCTAATGCGCCACAACTTTTGAGTGTTTTAAAGAAATAAGAGGGTTGGTCTTCGGTTAAGGCTTTGTGCGTTTCGGTCCAGACTCGTTCGGCGACAAGATGGTTAACCTCACCTTGTTGGACCATTTGTTGCATTAATTGTTGTGTTTCATCGGCTATTCGGAAGCCCAAATGTGCATAACGCGCGGCGAAACGGGCAACGCGTAAAAGCCTAACAGGATCTTCATTGAAAGCAGGGGAGACATGCCGAAGGATTCTATTCTTAAGATCATTTTGGCCGCCATATGGATCGATTAATTGACCCGATGATGAGAGTGCAATGGCATTGATAGTTAGGTCGCGGCGAATCAGATCTTGTTCTAGTGTCACGTCCGGTGCCGTGTGGAAGTTAAAGCCGGTATAGCCGGGCGCAATTTTTCGCTCGGTTCTTGCTAAGGCATATTCTTCTCGCGTTTTGGGGTGTAAGAAAACGGGGAAATCTTTACCGACTGGAATGAATTTTTGGGCGATCATCGATTCAGGAGACTCTCCGATAACAACCCAGTCTTTTTCAGTAAAAGGATAATTTAACAGTTTATCGCGGACAGCGCCGCCAACGAGGTAAGTTTTCAAGATCGGTTAGGTCCTTTTTTCTATAGTTATCATTTTATGTTAATTCGCTGTTTTCAGGTAGAAGAATGTATAAAATGATATCAGTAGAGGAGGTGGGTGTATTTTGGTTGAGATGATTTTTTATTGTCTAGTACTGGGCGTGTTTGCAGGACTGTTGGCGGGTCTCTTTGGTATTGGGGGCGGCGTTGTTATTGTGCCTAGTTTATTGGCTTTGTTTGCGTGGCAAGGGTTCCCACCAGATAGCGTGATGGTGATAGCAATCGCTACATCGTTAGCGACGGTTGTGCTGACATCAATAGCTTCAATGCAGGCGCATAGGCGGATAGGAACAATTGAATGGCCGCTTGTGCGTCAGATGGCTCCCATGATTTTTATCGGCGCTATTATAGGCTCGTGGATTGCGCATCAAGTTCCGGGTCGATTATTAGAAGGTTATTTCGCGCTTTTTCTGATTTATGTGGGTTTTAAGATGTTAAATACATCATTGGGAAAAAGGCGCCGTGAAGGGGCGACGCGTATTCCTTATGGCGTTGGAGGTTGTGTGATAGGCTTGTTTTCTGCAGCTTTGGGGATCGGCGGTGGCACGCTTATGGTGCCCTATTTAGTCCATATGCAGCGGCCTATGCAAATCGCGGTAGGGGTTTCAAGTGCTTGTGGCTTACCCATTGCCGTGGCGTCCTCCATAAGTTATATCGTTTTAGGCTGGAATGTAACGGCATCGGTACCGGGTTTTTTTGGTTACATCTATGTGCCAGCCTTTGTGGGCATTATTTCAACCAGTGTTTTCTTTGCACCGGTTGGCGCCAAAATGGCAGTCAGGCTTCCGGTTGAAAAATTACAACGGTTTTTTTCACTTTTGCTTTTGTTGGTCGCGGGTGGGCTGTTGCTATAGCTGCTGAGAGCCTAGAGCTGATTGGTTTTGGGGTTGTAAAAAGGCCTTGTGGGCGCCGTGCAGATTAATAATAGGATATTTGCTAGGATTTTATTTTAATGCAGAGTAGAGTATGTTTCATCCCTTGGTTGGGGCTGTGATGCCCTTGTTACAAGTCTTTTTTGAACTTGAGTTAAGGTGGTCGTTGAGGTGAATAAGGCGATCTAGAGTTCTTTTTCGGAGTGTTGTATGGAAATAAAGTTGTTAGCAGCCGTTCAGTTGGTTGAGAAAACCATGTCTTGCGTTATTTTAAAGTTTTGGGCATGGATAATTATTGCTTTTTGTTTTGTAGCGGCAACGCTTATTGGGGCGGGGGTTGGGCTTATTGCCAATGCTTATGAATTACATTCAACACTGCCGGCTCAATTGGGATCGGTCATTGGTCTTTGTGTGTGTGGTTATTTGGCATTTAAAGTGCGTGGGACAACCATGTTACCCCGGCGTGCAGGCCATGTTCGTGTGTTAGTTGATCAATTAAATGAGTCGGTAGTTTTTTCAGGTAAGGAGCAAGTTGCACGCTATAAAGATACGGTGGAAAGCTATTTTGGCGATGCGGTTAAATTGGCGCAGGTTGAGCGTAAAATAAGGCAAGGGCTTACCTTGGTTTATTTTGATAGGTGTCGTGCAGAACGGTTTAGTTTGGGTAATCGCTATTTAAAAGCGTTGGTTAATAGCGGCATTAATTTCTTAATCGCTTTGCCGGCTGAAGTTATTTTGGCTTATGTCATTAAAACAGCATCCCAAGAGCCTGTTGAGTTAGTGGCTAAAAAAGGAGTGTTGTTGTTTGCTCAGGAGGCCAGTGCTTTTTCCAGACCGCTTTGGATGGTGAATGTGGTTATGTATGTGGGTTTAATTTTTATCTACGGTGTTTTGCTTTATCCATGGGCGTGGGTTGACGGTATCGTTCCTTTTGAAATGGGTCTTTGGGTGAATGTTTTTGCGATGATTTTTGCGTGGGTACTAAAGGCGACTTTTTTGGAATCTGTGATGGTTGGGGCCTTAATTCCCGTCTTCTTGGCGCGCGTTAGTGGGCAAGAAATAAAACCAGAAGGCATTGAGTCTTTTAGTCAAATAGAGGTACTGTTTGGCACTGAAAAATAGTTTTTGTGTAATAGAATTAAAAAAAATAGTCTTGCCGTTGTATAATACTTAGTTATTTTTTAAATTTTGGTTGGTGTATGCGGATAATTCAGGAAGCTCTTACTTTTGATGATGTTTTATTAGTCCCTGCGCATTCGACGGTGTTACCGAAGGATGTGGATTTGTCAACGCAACTGACGCGTGAAATTAGTCTTAATATTCCATTGGTATCAGCGGCAATGGATTCGGTAACAGAATCACGATTAGCGATAAATATTGCCCAAGAAGGGGGCATAGGTATTCTTCATAAGAATATGACTATTGAGCAACAAGCTTACGAAGTAGGGTGCGTAAAAAAGTTTGAGAGCGGCGTTATTAGAGAGCCGATTACGGTTTCACCGTCTATGACTATTAAGGACGTCATGGCTTTAACGCAGCAACATAATATTTCTGGGGTTCCTGTTGTTGATGGCGATGATTTGCTGGGTATCGTGACGAGTCGTGATCTTCGTTTTGAGACACGACTTGATGAGTCGGTCACAAAAGTCATGACGCCTAAAGACAGATTAATTACCGTGAGCGAGGAGGCTAATCAACAAGAAGCCATTGCCTTGTTACATGAGCACCGTATTGAGAAGGTCTTGGTTGTTAATAAGGATTTTCATCTGCGCGGTTTAATTACGGTTAAAGATATTCAAAAAGCAAAAGACTATCCGCAGGCCAGCAAGGATGGTTTTGAGCGCTTGCGCGTCGGTGCAGCAGTAGGTACTGGAGCGGATACGGAAGGGCGCGTTTCAGCATTAGTTCAGGCGGGTGTCGACGTGGTAGTGGTTGATACGGCGCATGGGCATTCTAGCGGCGTGCTACAGCGAATTAGGCTCATTAAAGAGATGTACCCTGATCTTCAGGTTATTGGCGGTAATATTGCGACAGCCGAGGCAGCAACGGCATTGGTTGAAGCCGGTGTCGATGGCGTAAAAGTAGGGATTGGTCCCGGGTCCATTTGTACTACACGTATTGTCGCCGGAGTGGGTGTGCCACAAATTACAGCCATTGATAATGTTTCCGAAGCCTTGCGAGGAACCGGTGTGCCTTTTATTGCAGACGGGGGTATGCGTTATTCAGGGGATGTTGCGAAAGCATTGGCAGCGGGTGCCCATGCGGTAATGTTAGGTGGCTTATTTGCCGGAACAGAAGAAGCGCCGGGTGATGTGGAGTTATTTCAGGGCCGCTCATATAAGACCTATCGTGGAATGGGGTCATTGGGTGCAATGGCGCAGAAGCAAGGGTCGAGTGATCGTTATTTTCAAGAAGAAGCGGATACGGTTGAAAAGCTTGTGCCTGAAGGTATAGAAGGGCGTGTGCCCTATAAGGGTGGGCTTAATGCCATTATTTATCAGTTGATTGGGGGTATTCGTGCTTCTATGGGCTATACCGGGTGTGACTCGATCAAGGCTTTACACAATAATGCTGAGTTTGTCAGAGTGACTAATGCGGGCATGCGGGAAAGCCATGTTCATGATGTCACTATTACCAAAGAAGCGCCTAATTATCGATTAGATTGATTTTCTTGTAACGGTCTTGATGTTACATTTCCCTTTTAATTCAATTGCTAAAGAAAAAATACCGTGAGTAACGAACAAACAGCAGCTATTTATTCTCATAAAATCTTAATTCTAGATTTTGGTTCTCAATATACCCAATTAATTGCCCGAAGGATTAGGGAGATTGGTGTTTATTGTGAAATTTTTTCTTGTGCATGTAGTGATCAGGAAGTGATTGATTTTGCACCGAACGGTATTATTTTATCGGGTGGACCAGAAACAGTAACCAGCCAGGACACGCCAAGAGCCCCTGAGGGTGTTTTTACCTTGGGCGTGCCGGTGTTAGGCATTTGTTATGGCATGCAAACAATGACGGAGCAGTTAGGAGGGCGCGTGGCGGCATCTGACCATCGTGAATTTGGTTATGCGCAAGTTCGTGCCAGAGGGCATTCCAGTTTATTGGTGGATATAGAAGATTCATCCTCGGTAGAAGGGTATGGCTTATTAGATGTTTGGATGAGTCACGGTGACAGGGTCGAGCGATTACCTGAAGGTTTTAATTTAATTGCCAGTACCGAGAGTGCGCCTATTGCCGGTATTGCGGATGAAAGTCGACAATTCTTTGGCTTACAGTTTCATCCTGAAGTAACCCATACTAAACAAGGAGGGAATATTTTATCTCGCTTTGTAGTGGATATTTGTGGGTGTTCGGCACTTTGGAACTCAAGTAATATTATTGATGAGAGTATTGTCAGTATTAAAGAGTCCGTTGCCAGTGAGCAAGTGGTTCTAGGGCTGTCCGGCGGGGTTGATTCATCGGTTGTTGCAGCACTGTTACATAAGGCAATTGGCAAGCAATTAGTGTGTGTGTTTGTTGATACGGGGTTGCTGCGGCTCAATGAAGGTGACCAGGTCATGGCTATGTTTGCGGAGCATATGGGTCTCTATGTTATTCGTGTTAATGCTGAGCAGCGTTATCTTGATGCCTTGGAGGGCGTTGTTGATCCTGAAGCAAAACGAAAAATAATTGGCAATTTATTTGTTGAAATATTTGATGAGCAAGCGGCCTTATTAACGGATGCAAAATGGTTGGCACAGGGAACTATTTACCCCGATGTGATTGAGTCTGCGGGTGCCAAAAGTGGCAAAGCACATTTGATTAAGTCGCATCATAATGTCGGTGGATTGCCGGAAAATATGACCTTAAAGTTGGTCGAGCCGTTAAGGGAATTATTTAAAGACGAAGTTAGACGGTTGGGTGCTGAATTGGGGTTGCCTGAGACGATGATTAATCGCCACCCCTTTCCGGGGCCCGGTTTGGGTGTAAGAATTTTAGGTGCGGTTAAAAAGGAATATGCTGACCTATTACGCTATGCCGATGCTATTTTTATAGAAGAGCTTTATCGGCATGATTTATACGATAAAGTGAGTCAAGCTTTTGCGGTTTTTTTGCCGGTCAAGTCGGTCGGTGTTATGGGTGATGGGCGGCGTTATGATTTTGTGATCGCTCTTCGAGCTGTTGAAACGATAGATTTTATGACGGCGCGCTGGGCGCATTTACCGTACGAGTTTTTAGATCTTGTTTCGAGGCGAATTATTAATGAAGTTGATGGTATTTCTAGAGTGACTTATGATATTTCAGGAAAACCACCGGCGACTATTGAGTGGGAATAGTCTCTAGACGAGAACTAAATTGTCCCTCAATAAAAGCCTCGGTAAGGTGTTATCTTAACGGGGCTTTTTTGTAAGTATAAATAATAGGCTATCGCATGCAGGTGTGTCAGATTAAGGGGTGTACTGTTGAATGATATTGCGTATATGCGTCATGCTGTTCGATTGGCGCATTTGGCTGAGTCTGAAGGGGAAGTACCTGTTGGGGCGGTGCTCGTTAAAGATGAAACTGTTATTGGTGAAGGTTGGAATCGTCCGATTGTGGACAATGACCCAACAGCGCATGCAGAAATTATGGCAATTCGTCAGGCGGGTAAGAGGGTGTCGAATTATCGGTTGTTAGATACGACGCTTTATGTCACCTTGGAGCCGTGTTTAATGTGCGTGGGTGCTATTGTACATGCGCGTATTGGTCGCGTGGTCTTTGGTGCCAAAGACCCTAAGCGTGGCGCCATTGTAAGTGCGCTCCAGTTGTCAGATTTGCAGTTTCTTAATCATCA
The DNA here is from genome assembly GCA_012959905.1 of Methylococcaceae bacterium. Classification (GTDB taxonomy): domain Bacteria; phylum Pseudomonadota; class Gammaproteobacteria; order Methylococcales; family Methylomonadaceae; genus OPU3-GD-OMZ. The sequence continues at coordinate 10,058 of DUCI01000115.1, forward strand.
GGTGCCTTGGATTGCTGGTGTTTTAGCCGATGAATGTAGTCAATTGTTAGTAAATTTCTTTAAGCAAAGGCGGTAGATTAATCCGGTAATTTTTAGAGCGCAGGGTTGA
>DUCI01000116.1 GCA_012959905.1 Methylococcaceae bacterium
AAGCCGCTTTTGGTGCCGATTCGATCTCCAAAGACAATGCCACGAAAGCCATTGCCGCCTTTGAAAGAACCTTGATTACCCCGAACAGTGCTTATGACAAGTATGTGAAAGGCGATAAAACCGCGATGACCGAGCAGCAAATCAGAGGGATGAATACCTTTGCAGAAACCGGCTGTACCAGTTGTCATGCCGCCCCATTGTTTAGTACCACCGGGGTTTTTATGAAATTCCCAACTTTTAAAAACAATGCGCTCAGTGCACGTTACCATTTCGCTAAAGATAAGGGCCGCGCTGAAGTGACTAAAAAGTCTGAAGATAACAGTCTGTGGAAAGTCCCTACCTTGCGTAATATCGCGTTGACAGCCCCTTATTTTCACAACGGTGCGGTGGGAACGTTAGAGGGAGCTGTTAAAGTTATGGCTAAATTACAGTTGAATAAAAACTTATCGAAAGAAGACACCGCTGATATCGTCGCCTTCTTAAATGCCTTGACCGGTGAGTTTCCTGAGCACCGCAATCCACACCGTTTGCCGACTACGCCCAATACCCGTATTGTGACTCAGTAAGGCGAATGACACGGGCTCTAGACCGTTAGGGTCAGTTGCCAATGTTAAGAAAAGGGCGCATTAAGCGCCCTTTTTTTATGGGCGTTTTAATGGCGCGTAAAGTGAGCAAGCCGCTATTTTTTGGTCAATCTGTCGGACTTGCTGACGGTAGGGAAAACTGTCAGTAGATTGATAGCGTTGTTTAAAGGCGGCGCTGCTCAGGTTTTCAGGTAAGGCTCTGACATCGGGCATAAAGGCTTTGTAACTGGAAATAGCCGCCATCTTTTTTTGTAGTATTAATGCCTTGTCTTGATCGGTTGCTGTTTGTGCCAGACGAATGCCGGCCCGATTAGCGGCCAAATCAATAAAGCTAAACCCTTGGCCTTTATGGCCATCGTAGAGTTCTTTTTTAAGTCCCAAACGTGCTGAAAAAGCCGCATTATTAACGCTTAACAATAGCGCTGAGGAGATAAAATGTTGGGCTATATCGATCCGTTGATACATAAAAACAGGAATAAATGGTACCGATTTTGGGGCGGTATTTTTAGGGAACAAGACGCTAATATCTTGCTGTAAGGTATAAAGCCCGGTCACTAAAATAATGGCCTGATTTTCTTTGACAGGATCAAGAGGCGGTCCCCGTTGTAATGAGGCTTTAAAGAGTTCTTGTAACAGTGTCGCTAAAGACAGGCGCCAGTGGGGGTCATGTTGTGCTACGGTGTTAATTAACTGTTGTTGGTAAAAACGTAAGGCTTCCAGATTGGCGTTATGGGTTAGTAACTGTTGGGCGGCGGCATAAGTCTTGGGTGTCCAGCGATACGTGAGGGTCAACGCGGTACGGGTAATGGTGATGTTTTGAACCTGATGGGTGGCTAACAAATAATATTGGTCAAGGTCGCTGCGGTTAATCAAGAGTTCAATCAACGTGTTGGCATAGGCATCGGGCAGGGTTAAGGGGCCGAGAGTCAACTGTGAAATACGCGGATGTTGGTTTTCTTGGCGTAAGGTAAAGCCGAGGTTTAAGTACGGGTTAACGCTATTAAAGGGGAGTTTAATACTGCTGTCAAAGCGGAAATGATTGTCTTTGATGTGGACTTCGGCCGTGCTGTCGAAATATTGGTTAAGCAGATGGTTGGCGGCAATATTGAGGTCTTTTTCTTCAAGACGAAGGGTGTTGAGCGCGGCTGTGGGGTCAGGGGCCGACTGGCCGTTAAGAATCATCCGAGCACGCTGAATATCTTTAGCACTTAACAGCCACTGGCTTTCAACACTGGGGTGCTTGTCAGTCACGTAAACGGCGATTAAGAAGATAAGCAGTAGCGGTGTGACGAGCACAAAAAAGAATAACCGGGTCACAGTGAGCATGGTTAACGGTTATTCAAATATGAGTTGAAAGCCAATGTTGGTGAGATGTTTGGCTTCATCGTTCAAATCTGCCAAGGTTAACGGGTATTGTGCTAACCAGTCGGTTGGAAATTTGAGTATCAGGGATTGTTCGCTTAAGGTGCATTTAAAGGGCGGTAGGTCCGCTTCATTACGGTTACGGTGTAAGACCACAGCGAGACGTAAGGCAATGACCAAATAAATCATATTTTTGTCCCAGGGGTAGGGTAAGTTGCTAAAGGTCTTGAATGAAAGTTTGCGGCGATGGCTGATGACTAAAGCACTGAGGAGTAGTTGGTCTTGGCGTGAAAAACCGGGTAAGTCGGCATTCTCAATAATATAAGCACTGTGTTTATGGTATTGGTTGTGGGCAATATCGTGGCCGATTTCATGTAAGTCAGCCGCCCAGTTAAGCCATTGTATGGCTATATCGGCATTGATCAGTGGGGGCAGGGTGATTTGTGCGATAACCTCTTGGAGCGTTTTTTTGATCTGGTTGGCATGTTTTTTCTCAATATGATAACGCTTGGCCAGCGCTTTGATTGAGTCAGAGCGGATATCGTGATTATGGATTCTACCGACTAAATCAACAATTAAACCTTCGCGTAAAGCGCCTTCGGAAATGGTCATTTGTTGTAGCCCCAAACTCATGAAGGTGGCATAAATAATCGCCAACCCACCGGGCAGAATGTCAATGCGTTCGGGGTCTAGCCCGTCAAGGTTAACGTGCTCTAAGTGTTTCTTTTTGATGAGAAAGCGGGCCAGTTTTTGCAGGCCGTCTAAGGTGATACCATTATTACTCCAGCCATTTTCCATCAATATTTGATTGATAGAACGAAGCGTTCCAGAGGCACCAATGGCTTCATCCCAATGGCTAAAATGAAAGTCACGTTGATACGGTTCGAGTAATTGTTCGGCATGCAAAATGGCTTGTTGGAATGATTTTTGGGTCACTTTGCCGTTTTTAAAAAATTTCTGGGTCATCGAAACGCAACCCACAGGCACGCTTTCTTTACGCTGGGATTTTTTCCCAGTACCAATAATATATTCGGTACTACCGCCACCTATATCCATGACAAAGCGTCTTTTGGCATTGGTTTCTAGGCTGTGAGCAACCCCTTGGTAAATTAACCGTGCTTCTTCTGTGCCTGAAATAACGTGGATGGGATGGCCGAGCGCTTGTTCTGCTTTGGTGATAAATTGTTGCGCATTGCTAGCCGTTCTTAGGGTGTTGGTACCCACAATTTGAACACTGCCGGAGGGGAATTGTTTTATGCGTTGGCCAAAACGTTCGAGACATTGGAGTGCCCGTTGTTGGGTGATATCATCCAGATATTTATGTTTATCTAAGCCTGAGGCAAGGCGTACCATTTCTTTAAGGCGATCGACAGTTTGTAATTTATCGTCAGTGAGACTACAAACCAACATATGAAAGCTATTGGAACCTAAGTCAACAGCGGCAACAAATTCAGGGGTTTTGTGAGGCACAGTTCTAAGTCCTATTGATTACTGAAACGATTTTTATAAGATTCTGCTAAAATTATCAAGTTAATTAAATAATGTTGTCAAGTCGCATCTTTCGATGAGTGGTTTTTTTTTGAGTTTTCAGAAACCCATGAACAGCGAGTTTAACGGGTTATCCGTTGATAGCATCACTATTTTTTCCTGTGCAACCGGATTTTTTATGAAAGCGTTAGCTATTCGCAATTTAAGCAAGACTTATGGTAATGGTTTTACCGCCTTGCACGGTATTGATTTAGAGGTTGAAGACGGTGATTTCTTTGCTTTATTGGGTCCTAATGGGGCGGGTAAATCGACGGCGATTGGTATTATTTGTTCGTTAGTTAATTTGTCCGGTGGCTCGGTGAGTGTCTTTGGTTATGATCTAGTGCGCCAAACCGAACAGGTTAAACAATGCATCGGGATGGTGCCGCAAGAGATTAACTTTAATCAGTTTGAAACCGTGCAAAATATTATTTTGAATCAGGCCGGTTATTATGGCATTGCTTATAAAGAGGCCTTGGTGCGCGCTGAAAAGTGTTTGAAGCAAATGCATTTATGGGATCAACGGCATACCGTGTCTAGACGATTATCAGGCGGCATGAAACGTCGGGTGATGATCGCTCGCGCATTGGTGCATAGCCCGAGATTGTTGATTTTAGATGAGCCTACGGCCGGTGTTGATATTGAAATACGCCGCTCTATGTGGCAATTAATGCGTGAGGTCAATGCCAGTGGAACCACTATTATTCTGACCACGCATTATTTGGAAGAAGCTGAAAGTTTGTGTCGGAATATTGCCATTATTGATAAGGGTGCGATTATTAAACATTCCAAAATGTCCGATTTATTAGCGCAAATAAAGGTCAATCATTTTATTTTGGATCTAGACAAAATCCTGTCTACCGTGCCCGTAGTTGACGGTTATGAGATTGTGCAACTTGATAGCCAAACTTTACAAGTGGGTATCCCGGGTGAAAAAGGTTTTAATCAGTTATTTTCTGAGTTAACCCGACAGGGAATTTCGGTGACGAGTATGAAAAATAAATCGAATCGATTAGAAAGTTTGTTTCTGGATTTGGTGGGGGGCTAAGGTCGATGGGTTACCGAATTGCTTTATGGACCATTATGTCTAAAGAGGTACGCCGTTTTATGCGTATTTGGCCTCAAACCATGCTCCCCCCGGCGATCACCACCGCCTTGTATTTTTTAATTTTTGGTACGCTGATGGGGCAGCGCATAGGTCATATCTCAGGGGCCAGTTATATGGACTATATTGTTCCGGGTATTATTCTGATGTCGGTGATCAGCCACTCTTATGCGAATGTGGTTTCCTCTTTTTATTCCACTAAATTTCAGCGTCATATTGAAGAGCTGTTGGTGTCGCCCGTACCTAACTGGGTTATTTTAGCCGGGTATGTGGGCGGCGGGGTTTGCCGAGGACTCTTGGTGGGCTTGGTGGTGATTGGAATTTCATTATTGTTTACTTCAATCCCGGTTGTTCACTGGGGATTGTCTTGTTTGATTTTCTTTTTGACCGCGGTATTATTCGCTTTAGCCGGTTTTATTAATGCCGTTTTTGCAGATAGTTTTGATGATATTTCGATCATCCCTAATTTTATTTTGACCCCCCTGACTTATCTGGGCGGGGTTTTTTATTCGGTCGATATGTTGCCTGAGCTGTGGCAACATATTTCTATGGCTAATCCGATTTTATATATTGTAAATGGTTTTCGTTATGGCTTAATCGGTGTGACTGATGTCGATGTTACGCTGGCTTTAACGATGATTATTGGTTTTATTGTTGCCTTAATTAGTCTGAGTTTGTACTTGCTAGATAAAGGGATAGGCATTAAACAATAATTTTATAGCAGTCCTGAAAAGGGTTGTACGGTCACTGGGTCACCCGCACTCACAGGGCCTTGGTTATGCGCAAGGATAATAAACGCATTGGCCAGACTCATTGAACGTAAAATACCGGATCCTTGTTGGCCGGTGGTTTTGACTTGCCAGTGGCCATTCGGGTCTTGAGATATAATGCCACGTTGAATTTCTGTCCGTCCGGGGCGTTTACGTATGGCTTCGGTACTGATGGCTGTGAAGGTCGGACAAACCGGGCGGTCGGTGATGCCGATCAATTGATCGATGGCAGGCAAAACAAATTGGTAGAAGGTCACTAAGACCGCAACGGGATTACCCGGCAAGCCAAAAAAAGGGGTTTTATTGACGCAACCAAAGGCTAAAGGGCGCCCCGGTTTGATCGCAACTTTCCAAAATTCAACTGTGCCTAAGGCCCGTAAAGCTTCTCGGGTATGGTCGGCATCGCCGACCGAAACGCCCCCGGTTGAAATAATCAGATCGTAATGCTGGGCGCTTTCTTCAAAGCAGTGTTGCAGTGATGCAGGGTTATCATCCAAAATTCCTAAGTTGACCACGGTGATGTCGGGACGATCTAAACTGGCTTGGAGGGTATGCGTATTACTGTCATAAATACCGCCATGGGGTAATTCACTGCCTAGGCTGTGGAGTTCATCGCCGGTTGAGGCAATGGCAATGCGGAGTTTTCGGTTGACATTGATTTCGGTTAATCCTAAAGAAGCCAGAACGCCGATATCTGCCGGCGTTAATAATTTCCCCGCGAGTAATACCGGAGATCCTTGGGCGATATCTTCACCGGCTTGTCTGATATTTTGATGGAGTCGGTGATTGTGATCAATGCGAATATGATTTTCAAAATGCTCGACTTGTTCTTGCATGATGACAATAGTCAGCCCTTCAGGTACCGGGGCGCCGGTCATAATTCTAATACATTCTCCGGGCGCAAGGGCGTCGGTAAAAGGCTGACCTGCATAAGCACAGCCGGCAATGGATAGTTCGACCAGATGATCCGGTTTGGGTAAATCCGTGCTGTTGATGGCATAGCCATCAACAGCTGAATTTCGATGGGGCGGGACATTAAACGGGGCAATGATCGACTGGGATAAGGTGCGACCGCGGGCTTGCTCAAGATTGATTCGTTGGTGTTGGTGCAGGGGTTTAATTTGGCTGAGGATTTTCTTCAGTGCTGTGGTGACAGTTATTAAGTCAGGTTCATTAAGATCTGAGCAGTTTGCTTGGTTCTTAATCATTTTCGTACACTCGGTCCATTAATGGGAAGGCCGTTACTGAGATAACTCATATAATATTCAAGGTTTCGAAGAACCTCGCTTTGAAGGGCTGGGGGGGTTGCCCTGATTTGTTTATGACAGCCGATAAAACGTTGATGTAAGGTGCCAACACGGCCCCATTTAAGTCGGTATGTCGGCCAATTGCTGGCCCAGCAACGGACTTAATGTTTCAGTACGCAGGCGCTTACCGGCATTTTGGATATGACAGCTGGCGCAGGAAAAGTTTAGCTGCCCACGTCGTTGGTGGTAATAGTCTTTGCCTTGTTGATACGCGGCTTGAGCGGCAGGTATGGGCGGTATGGTAATGGCGATGGGCTGATCTCTTGAGAGAAAAGCGAGATAAGCGGTTAAGGCAATTAAGTCACCGGCGGTGGGTTTGAGCGGGGCTTCTAGATTGAGTTGCCGGCAGCGGTTAATGGCCTGACTTAAGGTGACCACCGTTTTGGTTTTAAGATCCCAGTACGGGTAGTGTTGACTGATACCCTGTTGATAATCAACGAAACAGTCCTGATAGCGTTGACCATTTTTAAACGGGGTGAAGAAGTTTTTTTTACCCCGATCAATGGCTATCTCATAAGGGGGGAATTGTTCAATGGCCAGCCAGGATTGTTTGGCATCGGGGTCAAGAGCGTAGACACCGTTAGCAAAATCTTGACGTGAAAGGGTGGGAAACTGAGTAAAGAAATGCTGTTGGAGCGTGCGTTGGTCATTCAGCGGTGTAGCGGTGCTTGGCGCGGCTGAGAATAGGCCCAGAACAAGCAACCAGAACAGCAGTTTGGTCATGAGATTAAGGCGTCTTGGGTATCACGGTTACCTTGATTGTCGGACCATTGAATGGTGATTTTATCGCCCGGTTCACCGCCTTTCATTTCAAATGAAAAGTATGGATTCCGAGATATCCCGCTACCCATATCAGTGGTTAGAATGATTTTATCATTATGGCGTACCGTTAAGGTTTGGATAAAGTGGGCCGCAATCGTTTTCTGGTTTTGGTTGTCGGTATTTAAACCGGTTTCCATCGGGTGCGCAATTAAGGTTCTTATTTGGGTTGTTCCTTGTTGACGTTTAGTGCGAATTTTAATACTGGACATATTAGCCTCCACAGCCGCCAAGGGTAACTTTAACGGTCTTGTCGGTGTAGTAATACTGACCGTTGGCCAAGACAATGCTAACGACTTTACTGGTTTCAGCCATTTTTAAGCGGGCTGAGAGTTGTGTGTTGACCTGCGGCGACAGGGTAAAACGAGCCACTAGCGGAACCGGGTTCTTCTTAACCAGAACAAAAACACGTTCAGCTTTTTCTAGCGTTGAAGAAAGGGTAAAAGGAATGAGTGCGCCATTTTCGGCAATCCGCGGAATGGTCATCGTAATGTCTTTGGAAGCAATCAGGGCTTGTCCACCGGTAATCCCTTTAAGGGCTGCTTGGTATTTTGAATGTGCAAATAGACCGATGGGCCACAGTGTTTCAGTTTGTGCCCAAAGTGGTTTGACAATCAGCCATGAAGAGGCCCAAAAAGCCCCGCCAATAGTGAGTGTTTTTTTGATAAATTGGCGACGTGTTTGCATCATTAATAATCAATGTGATTAAAGATCTGATTCTTATACTATGGGATTATGGTTTGAGTTGCCGGCAGTGTCCATAGAAAATTAGCGATCATTTGGATTTCTTGGTGGCTAAGAATATTATTTTTTCCGAAAGGTGGCATGCTGGTCTCGGGATTAAAGAGGGTCGGGTCTTTAATAAACGTGACCAGAGCCTCCTTGTCGGTAAAACGGGTGCTCAGATGCGTTAACGGTGGGCCGATGTTGCCGGGAGATTCACCGTTAGCGATTCGGTGGCAAGCCAGACAATTGCCTTTTTTTCGGTCAAAGGCTAATTGTTGACCGTTCATCTGTGGTTCGAGATTGAGCGGGGGAGTGCAGCCGATGATCAGTAAGGCTAAGAGCAGTCCGATGGTTTTCATCGTTGTCATCAGGTTTCAGTCTCGGTATTAAAAAGCCGGCAATAATGTTGCGTCGCGGTGAACGGGTCATGATCAAAGATGCCACCAATAACAGCGAGTACATCAGCGCCGGCATTCAGTAACAGGTGACCGTTGCTGGGTAAAATACCGCCTATCGCTACAATCGGCAGGGTGATTTGCTGTGCGGCTTGGCTGAGTGTACAGAGTTGAGCAGGCGGTGCTTTGGGTTTGGATTCAGAGGAAAAGAAACGGCCAAAGGCAACATAACTGACTTGTTGCTTTTGCGCCTTGAGTGCTAAGTCTAAAGAGTCATAACAGGAGACACCGATAATGGCCTCAGGGCCCAGTCGGGTTTGGGCTATTTCGATACTGGCATCGTTTTGGCCCAGATGAACGCCCTCAGCACCGACCGCCTGTGCTAATTCGATGTTGTCATTGATCAGCAGGGGTACGTTAAAATGTTGACAATGACGGTGAATTTCTTGGGCCAACGTAATGGAGGTGTCTCGTGGGTTTTTATGACGGTATTGAATGACAGCGGCGCCGCCTTTAAGAGCCGCTAGGGTTGCCTTGACGATAGCATGGTCTGCTTTTCCTTCCGTTTGGGTAATGGCGTAAACGCCGCTTGTGGGGAACTTCATAGGTCTGTTTGCATCCAGAACAGACGGTTAGGGAGGTGTTGACCTTGGCCAATTTTATAGCCATTGTCGAGCGTGTCCCAACAGTATTGCTGTGCTTCAATAATCGCGGTGACCGGCGCTAGCTGATAGGCTAATAAAGCGGCAATACTGGTTGCCAGTGTACAACCCGAGCCGTGATAGTCATGGGGGAGCCGGTCCCACGACAGGGTCTCAATGCAGCGGTCTTGGTGGTACAGTTTATGGGTTACATTTTGGGTTTTCTCATGGGTTCCAGTGATCAGCACATATTGGCAGCCTGATTGCAGTAATTGTATGCCGCAGTTATCAAGGTCGCGGTGCGATGTTAATTGGCGTGCTTCTTCGCTGTTCGGTGTGAGTACGGTGGTGAGTGGTAATAAGGCTTCAATGATTGCTTCAATCAAGGCTTGGTTAGCGACGGGTGTGCCGCCGCCGGCGGCTAGGATAGGGTCCAGTACCACCGGTATTTCAGGGTGCTCGGTAATAATTTTAGCGATGCTATAGGCGATGTCGGCATCGCCAATCAGACCTATTTTAATGGCCTTGACCGGCATGTCGTTAAAAATACGATTGGCTTGTTGAATGATGGTGGCGGGTTGTTGCGGGAAAATACGGTAGACATTGCTG
>DUCI01000117.1 GCA_012959905.1 Methylococcaceae bacterium
TAACGTCCCAGTCCATTTAATTGATTATTGCCCCAAAGTCCTTGGTACCGATCACCGCTAATAAATATAAACTCACCGTGTCCAGAACGTTTCCCTTCTTTCCACTGTCCATCATAACGCCTTCCGTTGGGGGTTGTAAAAATACCGGACCCTGAAAATTTTCCTTGAATAAACTGCCCTTGATAATGTCGCCCATCGGCATAACGCTTAACACCTTCTCCGTGTGGCAATCCTTTTAACCAATCACCCTGATACTGATTACCATTTTCTTCACTTAAGACACCTTGCCCTTCTTGTTGACCATTTTTCCAAAACCCTGTGTATTCACTTCCTGAGTTAAAGTGATAAACGCCTTTTCCTTGACGCTGATTATTGATCCATTCACCGTCATAATGGTCACCATTCACATATTGAAAACGGCCTTTCCCATGGAAATTACCTTGGTCAAATTCACCCTGATAAAACTGACCCTCTGGAAAAGTATAGCGCCCCTGCCCTTGTCTAATACCGTCTACCAATACACCGACATAACGTCCCTCAGAATCAGAACGAATGAAGCCCGGTTCAATAAAGGTACACCCTGGGATTAAAAAAGAAAGAAAAAATATGTTAGCTAAAAGTCGCCGCATAACTCTGGAAGGTAAAAGTTGAACAACTTTTAGTTTACTTGAATTAACTTAAGAAACAAACGCTATCCACATTCAAGATCTGACACGCTATAGAAATGTGGTCCCGCTTAAGAAATAAAATCTTTCCGAAGCCCTTCACCCATCATAGCCATAGCGGATTCATCATCGACCAAAGAGGTAATAGTCTTTAACAATAACGCAGAATCAATTGGTTTTAACACCCGCGCATTCATTCCGGATGACTTAATCCCCTTTAACTGTTCAGGCATTGCATCAGCCGTTAAGGCTATGATCGGTATTTTATGATATTGAGGGTCTTGTCTAATAACTTGTGTTGCCTCAATACCACCCATAACCGGCATCTGTAAGTCCATCAGAACACAATCAAATTGTTGCTTCTTGATTGCTTCAATTGCCTCTAAGCCATTTTCTGCGAGCGTTACTTTAGCCCCATATTCTTCTAATAAATAAATAGCTATTTCTTGGTTGATATCATTATCTTCAACTAACAAAATATTCAATCCTGATAAATCTTCAGTCACTTTTGTTTGACTACCATCATCCAGTAACACGGCTTCTGACAGATTTTCTTCTTTAAAGAAATTATTAATCCCTTGCGCAAGACTGAACGTACTCAACGGTTTTTCTATAACACAATATAAATCACCCTCTTTGCCTGCTGTGATCTTTTCTTTGTCTTGACGATCAAGCACAACGAGCATGGGTTTGGTATTGTTCACGATAATCTTAGAACAACAATCTACGCAGTTACAATGGCCCTCAGTTCGATGTTCTTGCAGATTACAATCATAGACAATGAGATCAAAATCATGCGCCTGCTGAACGTCCTCCAAAGCGTTGTCACCTCCGAGCATTTTCTGAACCGGCATTGACAATGCTGTGAAGGTCGACATAATCGCCTGCTGATAGGAACTTTCCTGATCCGTTATGAACAAAACCTTCTGCCCTACACAGCCCTCGAAACAGGTCTGGCTTTCACAAGTATCAACCGCCTCCAGAGCCACCTTGAAATCAAACCGACTCCCTTGATTTATTTTACTGTGACAAGTTAGGTTACCGCCCATTAACTCAACCAACTGTTTGCTGATAGACAAGCCTAACCCAGTCCCCCCATATTTACGGGTGGTATTCGTTTCTGCCTGAATGAATGGTTTAAAAATTTCTTGGGTCTTTTCAAGACTCATACCCAGACCCGTGTCTGTTACAGAACATTCAAAAACAATCTTCTGATCCAGGGTTCTTTGGGCTTCTAACTTGAATTCAATAACGCCTTTATCTGTAAATTTAATAGCATTACTGAGTAAATTGATACAGACCTGACTCAAGCGTAACGAATCCCCAATAGCATACTCAGGAATCTTGGGATCAAAGACAAAAACCAATTCAACATCCTTCTTACCGTGATTTGAGAAAATGATTCTCAAGTCTTCAACCCACTCATGAAAACTAAACCGAGTTGTTTCAAGCGATAGTTTTCCTGATTCCATTTTAGATAAATCTAAAACATCATTGATTAACATTAATAACCGATCTGCAGCTGAGCGGATACTTTTTGTATAGTGTGCTTGGTTATTATCTAACGATGATTTATTTAATATTTCAGCCAAGCCAATAATAGCATTCATGGGCGTTCTAATTTCATGGCTCATATTGGCTAAAAAAACTGATTTAGCGCGATCTGATTTTTGAGCCTGCAATTTTGCCTCAATCAGCTCCTGGGTCTTTCTATCAAAAACGGCAGCTAACGTTTCTAATTCATCATGCGTTCCGGTCGGACTACACAATACTGATTCATCAGAAGAGGATACTTTTTCGCACAACTGTAATATTGGCTTGGTAATCTTCTTAACAGCGTGTCTTGATAATAAAAAGGTAATAGTCATTACCACTAAGGTTAAGAATAATAACTCTATTAACCCATCAATAATAGGAAGCAAAAAAACGTCATGCCTAAACCCATGGACTATTTTAATATTCAAGCCCCGTAGATGAAATAAACCATCCGTCCCTTTACTTTCAAAAAGAACATATTGATCCTCGATATTTTTTTTATTCTTTTCTTTAACTATTTTTTTTCCAATCTTAATTCTACCTTGATGATGTTGCAACTGAAGTGCTAACCGATCCCCTAAAAATAATTGAATCAATCCTACATCCTTCTTTATAGCAAACCTCATTAATTTAGAAACGTTATTCATTCCTACAACACCACCCTGTACAGACCCATTGATAACCATAGGCGTAAAAAAGCAAATCATACGTTCCTCGGGTCGATAATAAAATAAACTTTCATCGCTATTATTAAAATTTAGACAGGGCAATACGCTATTATTTCCAACTCCTTCAACTATAAGATCACCTTTATTATTAACAATAGCTAATCCGTCAAAATCAAATAATGCTTGCTGCTCTTCAAGAAATCCCCGTAAATAAACAGTCCACCTTTGTGGATCAATTACCCCTTTAATCACAGCATCTCGTCGACTTAACGCACCAATCCTCGCCATCATTTCATCCAATATAAACTCCATGACTTCTAAATCGTAACGAAGTTCACCTTCGGCATGCTGTTCTAATTGAGTGTGAATATGAGTAAAAAAAGATGAGGCAAAAACAAGATAAACAAAAAACATCATAGCCCCTACAATTTGTAACATTTGAGAGCTCAAACGTCCTGTTATCGAGGTATATTTTGATCCCTTCAAAGGATGATTTAGAACTATGCCTGTCACCGCTAATCGCTCCTAAAGATACGTAGATTCAAATCATCGAGACCTAAAGCGTCATGATTCAAAGCAGTAAAAGGGCAGTGATAGGCTTTACTCAACCCTAAATGATTTTCAATACGCCCTAAACTATCCCTAACTTTTACCCGGCCAATCGATTGCGCCTGCACAATAGCCTTAACCAAAAGATAGATCAATTCATAAGCATGCACCGTACCAGACTCGGATAGTATCTTCTGTTCCCCTGCTGTCGGATAGCGTTCAAAATAACGTTTTTTCAATGCCTTTGCTTTTTCCGTATTCAATTTCATCAAACTCAATGTCGACAGGACCTTTATGTCTAGTCTTTCCACAGCCGCCATAGTTGGGGCATCCCGTTTCACCCCAGTCATTCCTAATGGGAAATAACGAGAATCGTGCTGTTAATTAAGGCCATATTTTTCAAAAAGACTAGTCCCTTCCCGCGAATTAGCAACCAAAACAATTACCTCAGCACCTTTCGCTTCAATGATGGCTAGTGCATGACTGAAATCATCTTCACTCCACACAAAATAATGTGCCGCCACTAACGCAATCTCATCATTCGTTTGTTGTATTAATGCCGTTGTCATCCCTTTCAAACAACCCCGGGGTTTGTGGTGCGCTTGTTTTTTTCAAAGAATCCATTTAACCCTCCGATTAAAAAAGCACTTTCAGACCGAGCGCCACCCCGGCACCACTTAACTGTACATTAGCCCCTTCGTACTCATTAATTCGCCCTTCTAATACAAAATTAACATTATCAATAATTTCATAATTCAACTGCGGCTCTGTTACCCAGCGATTCTTGCCATTTTCATCGATATTAAAGTCAGTAAAACCACTGATATACAATCGCTCCGTCAAGCCAAATCGATAGACAACACCGGCTTGCGATTGTGTATATTGATTGGTTTGTATTGGAAAATAGCGCCATTGCAGCCAACTTTTCTGCCCCGCAATCAAAGGGATATCATGCTTGTAATTCACACCGAATCTTAATAGGTTATTATTAGCACCATTCGAATCGTTATATTCCACCTCCAGCCCCAAACCTTTAACCCCCATAACCCATTCAGGATCCAAAGTACGGCGAAGACGATATTCCAAGAAATAACGCGTAAAATCAAAACGATTACTTTCATTATTTTGATCACTGAGAATATCGATAAAGCCCCAGGCATTAAATCCCAACGGTAAGTTTTTAAAACCGCCTGAGAGGGTTAACGAATTATATTCCCGATGATCAAATAAATAAGTGGCATCCCCAAAAGCAATAATTTCTTCCTGAGAGACTATTGGAATACGCTGTGCTTGCTGGGCTAATGGTTCCGCGTAAATACGGTTAGACCCCCCCCAAAAAACGACTGCAAAAACGGCCAACAATAGTTTCTTTTTCTTAATCACGTTGATAATCCTTGTAATGCTCACCCCAACTGGATGCCATTAACTAGAATGCAAACGCTATGCCAAAAAAGGTATTTCAACGACGATAAGGGTTTATCGCTATGAAATAGAAGACTCATTCCACACTCGACTCGCTCGCTAGCTAGCCACTAATGAGAAAGTGCTCACGGGTCGGTCAACGGGTAGAATTATTTGCATTGCAAAATGCAAAGTGACTCACGAAGGGTTAATACGGGGTGCTGCAAAAGTATTTGAACTAAAAAAAACGCGTTACCGCGCTTTTTTTAGTTCTCTGACTCATGCTCAAGACGCTAAGAGCATCGATTCTTTAATTTTTCCCATGGCAACCTTTTCTAATTGCCGAATACGTTCAGGAGATACCGCATAACGATTAGCTAAATCTTGTAAGGTCATTTTTTGCTCACTTAACCACCGGTTTTGCAAAATATCCTGACTGCGCTCATCTAACGTAGCCATGGCCTGAAACATCAATTGATTATTATGACTCCCCCAGTCTTCTTTCTCTAGGACTTGTGCTGGATCGGTTCCTTGTTGAACTAAAAATTGCGACGGCGTGGTCACAGATTTTTCACCATGATCCGAATTATCTTCTGCCTTTAAATCAAAAGCTAAGTCACTGGCACTCAGGCGTTTTTCCATTTCATAAACGCTTTCCAATTTCACGCCTAAATCACCGGCAATCGCTTTCGCTTCATCGTGACTTAGCCAACCCAGCTTTTTTTTCGACTTTCTTAAATTAAAAAACAACTTCCGTTGGGCTTTGGTCGTCGCAATTTTAACTACTCGCCAATTTTTAATGACATACTCATGAATTTCAGCACGAATCCAATGAACGGCAAAAGTAATCAGTCGTACGCCAACATTAGGATCAAACCGTTTAACGGCTTTCATTAAACCGATATTACCTTCCTGAACAATATCATTGAGCGATAAGCCATAACCCGCATAACCACGCGCCACATGCACGACAAATCTTAAATTAGACATCACCAGCAATCGCGCGGCCTCTAGATCATTATCGTCATGAAAACGTCTCGCCAACTCTTGCTCTTGCTCTAAACTTAAAGGCTCTAATCGATTAATGGCCGTTAAATAACCATCAAATGAAGCCGCTGACAAATTATAAGGTAATGTCATATTTTGATTCATTTCACACTCATTTGGTTTTACACAGGCTAATATTAGCACTCCTTGAAGAAGAGTGCTAATATTTTTTTGTCCTGCAAGAAATGCGGTGCTTTTAACTTTAAAAACAAATGCTTAGGTGCTTTAATACCCTTTAGGATGACATTAACGTCACGATCGTTTTTTACCCTACCTTACGCTTAGTTGTTCTTATCCCGCTTACCCTTTTTCCAACGACTCTTCCTCGCTGACTTTTCAACTTCTTTTTGTGCTTCTAAAACCATTAATTCGGCTAATTCTTGGGTAATCATTTCCGGTGTTTCCATCGTTATACGTCCAAAATTTCCCGAACGGAATTCACGGAGAAAAAGCTTACCGACCTTATCATTATCAATACGTCCGCCTCGTTGTAAACAACCTCGCCGCTTACCAATTTCATAAAGAATAGCTTCGGCTTTATTCGGTAATTCAGAGAATTGATAACGATTAATTAGATAGTCGGGATAAGCTTGGGATAAGTAATCAACAGCAAAAAAAGCGACATCATAATACTCCATAGCGGTATCTTTAATCGCTCCGGTTGTGGCTAGTCGATAGCCACTATTTTTATTTTTAACATTGGGCCACAAAACTCCCGGGGTATCTAATAGCACCAAATTATCACTCAAACGAACCCGCTGCTGCATTTTCGTGACTGCGGGCTCATTCCCTGTCTTCGCAATAGTTCTGCCTGTTAACGTATTAATCAGTGTTGATTTACCCACATTCGGAATGCCCACAATCATCATATTGACCAGTTTTATATCATCTTTTTTAAGTCCTAAAATTTTCTGACATAAATCCGGCAATTCACTGACCTTATCAGCTTCTTGAGCTGATAATGCTAACGACTTTGTCCCGCGTTCATGGCTCATATAATCTTGCCAGCGTTGGGTCATAGCAGGGTCGGCTAAATCACTTTTATTTAAAATAGTAATACAAGGCTTATCGCCTCGTAATTCCGAAAGTACCGGATTTGAACTACTAAAGGGAATACGGGCATCAACAATTTCAATCACCAAACTAACACGACTCAGTGTTTCTTTCATTTCTTTAAAGGCCTTGTGCATATGGCCTGGATACCATTGTATTTTCATAAATTATGAACTGTCTTGTAAATTTTCGTAAAACAATAGCCGTTAAAGCAGTGTTATTTTCTCTTTACTCAGAGAAATCTTTTTATCGCGATACAATTGCCCTAATGCCTTCTTATAACGCGCCTTACTGACTTCAAAGCAGTTATAAATATCATCAGGCGCGCTTTTATCTGTCAAGGGGGATTCGCCCCCTTGTGCTTTAAGATAACTCACGATTTTCTCAACTAAGTCATCACGCTCTTCACTCGCTATCTTAGAAAGCGTTAAATCAATTTTGCCATCGTCACGTATCTGCTTAATGTAACCCTTTAACTGTTGACCCATCTTTAATGGCTGAAATACCTCATTACTGAAAATGACCCCCACATACAGTTGATTGATCACCGCCTTAAAACCCAAATCTGTTCGCCCATAAATCAATAAATCCACTGTTTGGGTTTTTTGTAAGGATTGGCTTTCTTCGCGCAAATATTTACCCAATTTTGTGGTACCGACTAATCGTTCAGTCCTATCATCCTGATACACATAAACCACGTATGACTTACCGGCTTCCATCGGAACTTGCTGTTCACTAAAAGGGACCAATAAATCTTTAGATAACCCCCAATCTAAAAATGCCCCATAATGATTAACCTCTTTAACTTTCAAAAATGCAGATTCATTCAGCGTAACCAATGGTCTTTCTGTCGTCGCTATGGGAATATCATCAGAGTCTAAGTAAAGAAATACGGTGATTGAATCACCCACATCACAAGTCCTAGGGACATATCGTTTAGGCAAAAGAATCTCTCCTAAATTATCCGCATCAAGATAAACACCAAAATCCGTCCGTTTAGATATTGTTAAGGTATTGTATGTTCCTATTCGTCGGGCCATTTTATTTACTCATCTCATTCAAACTGTTTCATGATACGCATCTTAATACCATCTACGTAAAATTACCGAACATTAATAACGCGACTCATGCATTATTAACCCCTAAGACCGATAACGTCATATAAATTAATAACCTTATGTCTATCCCTACAAAAATGTTGGCCGTTGCGTTTCAACACGCTGGCGATGCTAACACTCTTATTGCTGACTATTATCCCACACCATCATTAAAACCCGGTCATGTTCTCATTAAAGTTGTTGCCGCCGGCGTTAATCGACCCGATATTATGCAACGTCAAGGCCTCTACCCTGCACCACGAGGCATGACTTCTATTTTCGGCCTTGAGATTTCAGGACAAGTTGTTGCCCTTGCAACTGATGTTAAAACCCTCACCCTGGGCGATTCGGTTTGTGCCCTCGTATCAGGCGGCGGCTATGCTGAATATTGCCTTGCTAATGCGCAATTGTGCCTACCCGTACCTGCGCATACATCACTAATTCATGCGGCAGGAATACCTGAAACATTTTTTACCGTCTGGAGTAATTTATTTGACCGAGCACAACTGCAAAAAGGTGAAACGTTACTGGTTCATGGTGGAACAAGCGGCATTGGAACGACCGCTATACAATTAGCACATGCTTTTAATATTTCTGTCATTACCACCACCTCATCGGATGAAAAATGTCATTTCTGCGAATCTCTCGGCGCAATGGCTGCGATTAATTACCAAACCAATGACTTTGTAACGGCTGTTAAAAAACTAACTCAAGGACGGGGTGTTGATGTCATCCTCGATATCATCGGTGGAGACTATCTGCCCAAAAATATAAAGTGTATGGCGCCGGATGCCCGATTAATTCAACTCGCCGTTCAACAGCACCCTAAAAGTGAAATCAACCTCATCCCATTCCTATTAAAACGATTAACACTGACAGGCTCTACACTCAGAGCCCGGAACGACACCTTTAAGGCCACTATTGCCCAAGCGCTACGACAACAAGTCTGGCCACTTATTGCAGCTAAGAAAATTAAACCTATTATCAGTCATCAGTTCTCACTCGACGATGCACCCGCTGCACACAGCTGTATGGAAAGAAATGACCATACCGGAAAAATATTACTCATCCCCTAAAAAAATAGCGATAGTGATGTTTAAATTAGTAAAAAGCACCTTTTTTATCTAACTATTTAGCGTAGAATCAAATTAATATCTTCATTTAATATGTGTTTTTAACGCTCTGTTAGCGTGATGACACCTAAATAAATTATGACAAGGACTGATTTAGTTATGACGGTTATTATCTATGGAATATTAGGCGTTGTTGTCTTGCTTATTTGTGTCTTTTGGTCATCAATACGACTCGTGAAGCAATACCTGACCCCTCCTGAAGATTCTTTGCTCGCCACTGTGGTGTCCTGGATAGAACTTTTCTTGCAAATGATTTACCGTGCCTTACGAAAGATCATCGTCGGATGATATTCTTCATGGCACTATAAATTCACTTACACCACTAAGAGGAAAAAAAAGCCCTTACAAAATTCTGAAAGGCAAACTATGAGTTTACTAGAGATGATTTGGCTTAGTGCTTTAGGTAGCCTTATTATCGTGAATCTTTTAACTATAAAGTGCAACGATCGTATCGAGGCAGCCATGTTATGGACATTGGGAATCTGTTCTTTCCTATGGGTCTGGATTGCCATGAATCTTCTAAAAGCAGCCCCCTACATCGTTTATTAAAATATACCTGAATAATGTAAGACAAGACCGATAAAGACGGCAAGCCCATACCAATTATTATTTAA
>DUCI01000118.1:0-3801 GCA_012959905.1 Methylococcaceae bacterium
TCCTCTTGGTCATACCAGCCAGTTTCGGGTGAAGTATGTCCTTTTGAGAGTATGCGTTCGATTTTTACATTAGGTTGACAGAGAAGCTCTTTGATTTGCTCATGGTTGATAGGGTCAGGTAAGGGTGTGAGTAGGTTGTTCATGGGTAGCGGTTCTGTGTATCTGATTGAGAGGGAATAGGATAGCCTTATTTGTGACAATATGTCACAGGAGTGAATCTGAAATTTTAATGTATACTCTGCTACCAGTTGTTGGTGGCTACATGCGGCTACTGTTTAGCTTTAGAGAAGAGAAGCTCTTTTTCCTATTACATTAGGGTATTTTCAACGACCAAATAAATAACCATTTCTTATATTATATGACGCAGTGATTACATTGTGTTTACATCTTGAGGGTTTAAATGAAGTTCATAAAATTAATTATTATCACCAGTCTTATTTTTCCTTTTACGGCTAATGCTGAAGCAACGCTTAACCAAAGCGATATTTTAGGTAGTTGGAAGGTGAATTGGGAAGCGAATAATCCAACAGGCGAGGGTGCAAGTATTATTTCAAGTATTGATACAACTTGGGCATTTGACGCTGATGGCTCAATGACGAGTAGTTCTGTTGATTCTGACCCCTATACAAGAGTTTCAAATTTCTCCGCGACATTAAACTATCGCGTTGAAGAGGGTAAATTAATTAAGCAAGTTGCTCCTGGAAGAAGTACAGAAGACTCGTGTGCTGTAGTTGAAATGAACGGCTCAGACTTGTTACTTAAATGTCGTTTTCGTTACTACTCATTAACCAAAAAATAGATTATTTTATTTTCAGTTGAAACTGAGGCGTCATTATTGATTTCCGCTAGTTATCTTTAGGCTAGTGTGTCAGATGGTATGAATAATGCAGCTAGCACACGGCGATTTTACGGGGCCAGGATAATGACCTGTGAAATAATCCTCATTAGATTGAAATACGACCACGATTCACAATAAATGGAATAGTGTATTATCAGTACTAGCCATGATAGTACACTATTTTTTATTACTCACTATAAGTGCCCGCGATGCAAAATCGCAACGCTTAACATTCCAACACCGATAGACAGTTTCACGCAACCTTTTCAAGTTGTAGTTGTTCCAGTTTTGTGACATATTGAAAAATATTTTTGCATATCAGAATCTGTTATTCAGGCATAGAAAAACACACATGCTTTTTTAATGGTCTGAATTATTAAATCCAAAACACACTATGCCTGAGCAAGATCTTCTTTTTCACTCGTTTAAAGAACCCATTGATGGGTATGGCTTGCCTGACCGATTCACCTTCCCGTTTTATTATCAACCACACCCTTTGTGTTTGTTAGCTGCAAAACAACTACAAGACTATCTTGAAACGCAATCAGATTGGCAGCGTAGCTTTGGGTTATCCGGCAAGACAGAAGCAGCAACCGGAAAAATGTTTGGTGTTTTATTAGTGCACAATCAACAAGGTGAAGTGGGGTTTTTATCTGCATTTTCTGGAAAAATTGCTGATAGCCTTCATCATCCGTACTTTGTTCCGCCTGTGTTTGATATGTTAGAACCGGATGGCTTTTTTAGAAAAGGTCAGGATGAATTGACACAATTCAGTAACCGGATTAAACAATTAGAAAGTAACGCTTTAATTGCAATCTATAAAGCCGAACTAACCGCTAAAGAAGATTCAGCGTTATTAGCACTACAAGAACATCGTGCTCGGATGATAACCGGGCGAAAGATTAGAAAAGAGCAGCGAATAAGCGCCCAAAAGCACTTGAACTCAGAAAATTTATTACGCCTCAATGAGGCGTTAGCAAAAGAAAGTATTCAACAAAAAAACCAATTAAGAGATTTAAAACTTTATTGGGAAGAACAAATCAAAATCACAACCGATCATCTTACGCACATTACCCGTGAAATCTCTGCTTTAAAAATGCGACGCAGACATTCATCTAATTCGTTACATAAATTGTTATTTGATCATTACCGGTTCTTAAACAAGGATGGCGTTTATAAAAACCTGCGTGATATTTTTAATACCACGCCTCAAAATATTCCGCCGGCGGGGGCAGGAGAGTGTGCGGCTCCAAAACTCTTACAGTATGCCTTCCAACATGATTTAAAACCTCTCGCTATGGCTGAATTTTGGTGGGGGCAATCGCCTAAATCAGAAATCAGAAAGCACAAAAATTTTTACTCCGCTTGTCTCGGTAAGTGTCGACCTATCTTATTGCATATGCTTGATGGCATTGAAATCGATAAAAATCCATTGTTAACTAACCCCGCTGAGGGGAAAAATATTCAGATCATTTATCAAGATGACGTTATGGTGGTCATTAATAAACCTGCGGGGTTTTTATCGGTACCGGGAAAAGACATTGAAGACTCCGTTTTTTTTCGAATGAAACATCGATTCCCTACGGCAACCGGCCCTTTGATTGTACATCGATTAGATATGTTAACTTCAGGACTCATGGTTATAGCCTTAACTAAAGACACCCATAAGAAGCTTCAAAAACAGTTTATTCACCGTGTAGTTAAAAAACGTTACGTGGCGTTACTAGACGGTTTATTGGATGCCGATAACGGTATAGTCGATTTACCGCTCCGTGTTGATTTGGATGATAGACCACGGCAACTTGTCTGTTATGAATACGGCAAAGCAGCTCAAACAAAATGGCACGTCATCGCTCGAAATAACCAACACACCAAGGTCTACTTTCATCCGATAACCGGACGAACGCACCAACTTCGAATTCATTCTGCCCATTTCAACGGTTTAAATATGGCCATTGTAGGTGATGATCTTTATGGAACCAAAAGCAAACGTTTATACCTCCATGCTGAAACTTTAGAATTGAATCATCCCACAACTCAAGTAGCGATGAAATTTCAAGTTGATGCAGAGTTTTAAATCATTCAGGCTATTACCATCCTACTATCAGAAGCTTTTGATTAATTCCTAATCCGATCCTATAAAGAAAGGGATAGCTATACGCTGTTTATTATTAGGTTTGTCTTTAACGATTCAATCTTAGCCCCTATTCCATGATAGAATCTTCGCCTAAATTATTATTAGGACATATTAAAAATTATGGCATCAACGAGCACAGAGACTATTTCAGAAAAAGAATCAGGGTACTTAGAAACCTACGGATGGATTATCTCGCAGCAATCCGGCATTACCCAATTTGGCCTAACCGATACTGAGTTAGCACTCATTATCAAGGGTATTAAAACAGGGCATGCGGGGAATCCCGCCGCTCAAGACCCACAACTGATTAGCCAAGAGATGCAAGATTATCTCAAAAAAAGGGCTGAAGATAATATCCCGCCAGAACAAAAAGCAGCCATGACTAAAAATACTGAAACTGCTCAAAAAAATATAGCTGATGGTAAAGCTTTTATTGAGAAAAATAGCCTTGATAATAAAAATATAAAAAGCACGGAAAGTGGCCTGCATTATGAAATTCACACCGCAGGAAGCGATGTGAAACCAACAGCTACCGATCAAGTCAAAGTTCATTATGAAGGCAAGCTTATTAACGATAAGGTTTTTGATAGCTCTATCGCACGAGGAGAGCCGATAACATTCGGTCTCAATCAAGTCATTAAAGGGTGGACGGAAGGGCTACAGTTAATTGGTGAAGGTGGGAAAGTAACCCTCTATATTCCTTCTGATATTGCCTATGGAAATACGGACCAATCTAGCATCCCTGGCGGGTCAACATTAGTCTTTGACGTTGAATTGATCACCATCAACCCTTAGCAATAATCAGACGTTAACAGAACACACCCTA
>DUCI01000118.1:3815-9762 GCA_012959905.1 Methylococcaceae bacterium
CAATCGCTAATAACGAGAAGGCGCTGCAGATTATCTTGGCATTGACCTCAGATCAATAGTTGCTGAAAGGGCGTTCTATTCATCAGTTACTGGCCCTATCTTGTCGCTTTTTTTGGGGTCATAGGCTCCAAAAAACTTGGGCTATAGGACATTTTGTCGCGCGTCAATATGACACATATTCAAGACTAAAATTTTCTCGTAGACTATCAACAGTTCATAACGCTCCAAGCGTTTAACTCGTTAAGTAGAATTTTAAGTTTTGGTAACCAGTAAACATTCTAACGAATGTCTTACTTACCCCCCCCCTCAAGGCTGGTTACCACTTTTTTTCTTCACCTTAGAAAACATCTGCTTCTAATCCTCAAAGTATTCTCATAATAATTAATCATTTTTTATATTTACAACCTCCGTTATGGCTAATTCTGCCGTGAAGGCCTAACAAGCCAAGCGATAGTCCAACATTGATTGGCGTTTAATAATGGCTAATTTTAATGATAAAAACTGATAACTTCTGGTCATACTAAAAGAAATGTTAATTTAATGACCCACTAGAAATTATATTAAAGCATTTAACAATCGGCACAGTAGCCCCCAAAATAAATGCCACTGACAAAACGATACAATCTTATCCTTAAAAAGCTACTATTTACCCCTATCTTGGTGATGGTAGACATTTATTTACTGCCTTAAGCAAAACACAAACAGAGGTTTCGATTTAAAATGTTTATCACTATTGGAAAGCTAGCAAAAAAGGCCAATGTAACCATTGAAACCATCCGCTACTATCAGCGTAAAGGGTTGTTGTTCGAGCCGGAAAAACCAGCCCATGGCTATCGACAATATCCGGTGGATGTTATTACCAGAATCAGATTTATCAAACATGCCCAACAATGCGGATTTACCTTAAAAGAAATTTCAGAACTGCTATTTCTGGATAGCGGTCATTGCCAAGATGTACAAAAAATGGCTGAACAAAAAAGCCAGCAAATTAATCAGCAAATAAAAGACTTAATCGCACTTAAAAATGTGCTCGACAGTTTGGTTGAAGGTTGTCAAGAATCCCCCTCTACTGAGAGTTGCTCTTTCATCGATGCCCTTTTCTTGCAATCACAAAAGCCTGAATCATCGAATAAATAATATAATCTTTGTGCCGTAGTACAGGGTCAAGAACGGTACGGAGAATAAACCGCTTAATTTCTACATTGAATATTGATCCTCTCTGTCCGTCACAAAATCCTGACAAGTACGCATCTCCTTTGCAAATAGCACTTGACTCTGTTCTATGGAACGGGGTATAGAATACAAAGCTCAGTCATTTAACCCTTGCACTATCAACCTACTTGGAGATGACAGACAACAAATGTTTTGGAGAACCACCATGGAAATTGAACAAGAAACAGCCCCTAAAAAAACCTCATGGCTAGGCATTTGCGCCATATTAGCTGCCATCGGTGCATCACTCTGCTGCGTTGCCCCTTTACTGCTTTTATCCCTAGGCATTGGCGGCGCATGGATGAGTACCTTAACGTCAATGCAAGCGGTTCGTCCCTTATTTTTCATCCTATCCCTGATTTTTATTGGTTTAGGGTATCGCAAACTTTATTGGGTTCCACAACACTGTTCTGAAGGCGAAGTGTGTGCATTGCCCTATAACATGAAAAGACAACGGACAACCTTCTGGCTGGGCTCAGCATTTATTCTTCTGCTGTTGGCATTCCCTTGGTATGCACCTTATTTTATGTAAAGGAGATTAATCATGACCCTTAAAACTTTATTGTTAGCGTTGAGTTTATTGTCAGGACTTTTTCTGATCAATACGAGTCAAGCTGAACCCATAGTTCAGGTGCAAAATAGCAATCAGACTGTGACGCTTGATATGCAGAACATGACCTGCGCGATGTGTAAAATCACCATAAAAAGAGCATTACAAGGTGTCGACGGTGTTCAGGTCGTTAATGTTGACCCTGAGTCCAAAACATCTACGGTGACCTTCTCGCCACAAAAAACGAATATTGAAGCCTTAATTAAGGCCACCACTAATGCCGGTTATCCTGCGACTATTCGTCAGCAAAAATAAAACAACAAGCACTATGTGGACTAAAAAACTGAAAATAGACGGTATGACTTGTCCCAGCTGTGCTATCAGCATTGAAAAAAATATCAATGTGTTGGAGGGTGTCAATATTAAAGTCTCGCACCTTGAAGGTTTAGGAATCTTGAAGGTAAGCGGTGCAACTAGTCTGAATTCGCTAGTGCAGAAAATTGAAGGAAAAGGCTATCAAGTCACCGCACTGGATAATGCTCTAGCCTCTACCCATAATAAGCGTTCGACCTCCGAAGGAAAAAGTGAACAACTCCATGTCGCCATTATTGGCACCGGGTCGGGTGCTTTCGCCTGTGCGTTAAAAGCAGTAGAAAGTGGTGCTAAAGTCACTCTCATTGAGCGTAACCCTATCATTGGGGGCACTTGTGTCAATATTGGCTGTGTGCCTTCAAAAATCATGATCCGT
This sequence comes from Methylococcaceae bacterium, assembly GCA_012959905.1. GTDB lineage: Bacteria > Pseudomonadota > Gammaproteobacteria > Methylococcales > Methylomonadaceae > OPU3-GD-OMZ. Next base: position 6,326 of record DUCI01000118.1, read on the forward strand.
GCGGCACATATCGTCCATTTACAACAAGAACATCCCTTTGACGGTATTAAAAAACAAAAACCGGTAATAGATCGCAAACGATTGCTGGCTCAGCAGCAAGCCAGAGTCGATGAACTTAGAGTGGCCAAGTATGAAAATATATTAGAATCCAACCCGAATATCAATCTCGTTAAAGGGGATGCTCGGTTTAAAAGCGTAAATACCCTAATTGTTGATCAGGACCACGGCGGCATTACCGAAATACACGCCGACCGATTTCTTATTGCTACGGGTGCATCGTCAAGTATTCCCTCCATTTCGGGATTAGCGGGTACGCCTTATTGGACATCAACAGAAGCCCTAGAAGCGGAAAAGCTACCGAAACATTTGCTGGTAATCGGTTCGTCGATTGTCGCCCTAGAATTGGCACAAGCCTATTTGAGATTGGGTAGCAAAGTCACTCTGTTGGCACGCAACTCAATCTTGTTTCGAGAAGACCCGGATATTGGCTCAGAACTGCATAAAATTCTGGAACAAGAAGGTATGACCATCCTGACCCATACTCAGGCAAAATCGGTAAGCTACAAGAAAGGCCGGTTTTCATCGGGAAAATTTACCGTTAAAACCATTAAAGAACAGACGCTTGAAGCCGACCAGTTATTGATCGCTACAGGTCGACCACCCAATACTCAAGGACTGGCATTGGAAAAAGCGGGGATAGCCGTCGGTACCGACGGAACCATTACCATTGACGATCATATGCGTACTAATGTCGAACATATTTATGCCGCAGGTGACTGCACCAATCAACCCCAGTTTGTCTATGTTGCCGCTGCCGCCGGTACCCGTGCCGCTGTTAATATGACCGGCGGTGATGCTGCCATTGATTTATCAGCGATGCCAGCTGTTATGTTTACCGAACCGCAAATGGCTACCGTAGGGCTAACCGAAGGGGAAGCACAAATGAATAATATTGAAACCGATAGCCGTCTATTGCCTTTGGAAAACGTACCGCGTTCCCTCGCTAATTTTGAAACCAGAGGTTTTATCAAACTGGTCATGGAAAAGGGTAGTCATCGTTTGATCGGCGCCCAGATACTGGCTCCGGAGGCGGGTGAAATGATCCAGACAGTAGTATTGGCAATTCATAACCAAATGACCATTGAAAATCTAGCCGGTCAATTATTTCCTTATTTGACTATGGTCGAGGGCATTAAACTTTGCGCCCAAACCTTTAACAAAGACGTGACAGAGCTTTCCTGTTGTGCCGGGTAATATCATTGCCTGAGTTGACGAAAATGAGTTAACCCTTTAATGGTATGAAAATCTGAGTACAGCGCGTATTAACGCTATGTAAGCAATCTTGGGCAGAGCTGTGATGGTTCATTATTGAAAATATGAATACTTATGTTCCACAAAAAGTCTGATAATGCCTATCGTGATCACTGGGTGTATCTTGATAATTTTTTGTCGTTATGAGTTCATCATAGGGTGATCGTAAAACAGTCAGAAAGTCATCTACGGCTCTCGTCTCGCCCGTTTCCTGACAGCTCTTCAAGACTCTTTCCACATGGTGGTTTCTTGGGATAACGACCGGATTATTTTTTTTCATTAAGGTTTTGGAAATTTTAATATCGACTTGGGCATGCGTTAAATGCGAGCGCCAAGTGTCATACCAATCCCCTAATTTATCTTTTAAGTCATTGGCAAGGTTGGCATTGTCTAGTGATTGCGTTAGCTCAGTAAACAACTGGGTATAGTCTAATTGTTTATTTTTCATCTTTTCTAATAAGCCCGTAATCAATAGATGATCACTGGGTGTAATTTCCGGTAAGCCTAATTTATGGGCTAACATTGTGAAATAAGCCTGTTCAAATTGTGGGCTAAATGTCATGAGTAAAGGCTCAACGAGTGCGATGGCTTCTTTTTCATCTTGATCAATTAAAGGAAGCAAACATTCTGCTAGCCGAGTCATATTCCAGAAAGTAATATTCGGTTGATTACCAAAGGCATATCGACCTTGGGTATCGATGGCGCTATAAACTGTATTGGGATCGTAAATACCCATCATGGAACAAGGGCCAAAGTCGATGGTTTCTCCCGAGATAGTCACATTATCAGTATTCATGACACCGTGAATGAAACCCACACGCATCCATTCAACCACTAATTCGATTTGTTTGGTCATTACCGTTTCAAGGAATTGAAGCGCCTTGTTTTCAAGGGTCTCATTAATCTCAGGATAATGACGATTTATCGAATATTCCAGCAATGTTGTCAATGATGCGATGTCATTTCTAATGGCAAAGTATTGAAATGTTCCTACGCGAATATGGCTTGAAGCGACTCGGGTCACGACAGCACCCGGTTTTAAGGTTTCTCGATACACCGATTCACCGGTTGTCACAACAGATAAACAGCGTGACGTAGGAATGGCCAAAAAATGCATGGCTTCACTCATAATGTATTCACGAATAGCTGGACCTAATGCACAACGCCCATCACCTTGTCTTGAAAATGGCGTAGGGCCAGAACCTTTAAGTTGTATATCAACACGATGATTATTTTGATCTAACATTTCCCCAATCAAATGTGCACGGCCATCACCCAGCTGTGGACTCAGATGTCCAAATTGATGCCCGCAATAGGCCAGGGCAATAGACTCTGCATTTTCAGGCAATTGATTGCCTGAAAAATATTGTGCTTTAAGGCTAGCGTCGCTCGCTAAGCATTCATTTATTTGGAGACTTTCAGCCAACTGAGTATTCCAAAATAAAAGTTCAGGATTAGCAACGGGTGTAGGTATAACGCGCTGATAAAAAGTATCGCCTAGATGAATGTAACTGTTAGAAAATTTCAAAATTATTGACTTTAAATAGGGTGAAACGGATAAACATCAAAATAAGGCGATTCAATTTTACGTTTCAATCGTGTTGTAATAAGGGTGTTATTAATTATACGTCTCCTACACACGATAACCAAAAAAATTATGACGGTCTATGGGACGATACTAAATTCAACTTCAGTTAGGCAAAAAACAGATTCATTTAAAGGCTAATAATGAATTTACAACATCTGGTCCTCTGGACCCAGAAAAATTGAACTAATAGGATTATCCTTGGTCTTTTTATCAACAAGCATTTTATAGATGACCTGAAAAATGTTTCACCGTTTCTTTTTCTTAAGTTTTTACATGCGACAATTTATTTAAAAAATCCTTTAATTATCGACCCTTAATTAAGGGCCCGATGTTCAATTTATTTTATGAACAAGAAATAAATTGCCTAAACTTCAGTATCTGCCTATGATGTTTCTGCAATATAAAATAAGGGTTTATCAATACGGCCAAAACTAGGGCGTACCGGGTAATAATGGTTTATGCAACAAGATTTAAAAGAAGCAATGAATAACTAATTACAATTTTAATGGGCAAATCTTATGAGTGATAAAATTAACGC
>DUCI01000119.1:0-2581 GCA_012959905.1 Methylococcaceae bacterium
CCATTTTCTGGGGTAATCCTCACCTATCATAAAAACAAGATGAAACAATCACAAACAACCTTGAGTCATGGCCATGTCCAGGGTCGCTACCGGGCCTGGTATCAAAACGGTTGCCTTAAAGTCATCGGTCAATATCAAGACCATCAAGAAAGAGGGTTATGGACTTTTTATCATGACAATAATGTCATCGCCCGAACAGGTCATTTTTATCATGGACTTCGAGTGGGTTACTGGCGAATATGGAATAAGCAGGGGAAAATTATTTGGTCTGGTGAGTTTCATTCACACAACACCCATAAAATAACCTATCACCCCAAAAACTTTCAATCCTTTAATTAATATCAAAACTCCCTTTTCCGGTCATGGCTGTCATTCAAGCACTCGGTATTGCATCAAGTCTTGGCGGACCTCATAACCCGCATAGTAATGCCGCAGAATTAATACGGGATCATCTTCGTTATTATGCAACTGAATTAAAACAACCTCAGTTACAGTGGCATATGGTCTATCCCAAAAGAAATGGCACAAAAGATGCAGAACTTCAACGTCTTAATCAGAGAATAAGTCAATATACGCACTATTGGGCACAATCCAACACCCCTTTTCTAGCCATAGATGGTGATCATTCTTGTGCTATGGGAATCTGGTCTGGTGTCTTGCAGAGCCTAAAAAAAGACCAACGCTTCGGCTTAATTTGGTTAGATGCGCATATGGATGCACATACATTTTGTACTTCACCCACACAAAACATTCATGGAATGCCTATTGCTGCCTTATTAGGGACGACTGACAAGCAGTTGGCTCACCTCTATCCGGGTAATAAATTTATAAAACCAGAGAACTTGGTTTTAATGGGAATACGTAGTTTTGAAGCACAAGAATATAAGTTACTTAAAACACGGGGTATTAAAATTATTTTTTCAGATAGCATTAACGATTTTTCACAAAACTTATTATCCGTTGCGCAACAGCTTAGTCTAAAAACAGAGGTTATGGGTATCAGTATTGATATGGACTTCATCGAACCCTTAGAAGCACCTGGCGTTGCCACACCAGTAGCACACGGCATTAAAGCCCAAGAACTTATTAACGCCCTTAAACTTATCCGTCATTGGCCTAAAGTAGTTGGTTTAGAACTCAGTGAATATTATCCACAAAGTGATCAAAAAAATAAAACCTTAGAGCTTATGGAAAAAATAATTTTCACATTCTATAACTGTAAAAGCCCATAAAGATTCTTCGGGTCATCAAGTTCGGGTAATAATTCAAAATCAGTTCCAAGCTGATATTCATGGGCTAAATCGTACATCATCTTAAGTATTGAAAAATCCTCTAAAGCAAAACCAACCGAATCAAATACTGTTATTTCAGTATCATTTTCACGCCCGGTCTTAATCTGGCAAACCAACTGCCATAATTCTGCATAAATATCAGCAGCACTACACTGCTGGATATCCCCTTCCACTAGGCTTTGCGGTGTATGTTCTACTACAACTTTTGCATTCTGCATTAATTCACGACTCAATTCTGTTTTTCCAGGGCAATCACCGCCAATTCCCTGTATATAAGTCCCCGGTGCCACCTGATCAAATGTAAATAAACATTGTTTTTTTTTAGCTGCCGTTGCCGTCACAATCATAGCCGCACCCTGAATCGCTTCAGCAATATTTCGACACGGCTTAAGCGCAAAAGGATACCCTGAGAGATTAGTTGCAAACTTGGTCATAGCCTTGTCATCAGTATCATAGTACCGTACTTCCCGCACCGGGAATAACTGCGCTAAAACGATGGTCTGAAATTCAGATTGCACCCCATTACCAATAATTGCCAGTGATTGAGAATCATCTCGCGCTAAATATTTTGCCGCCACCCCCCCTGTTGCTGCTGTCCTGAGTGCGGTCAATACAGTCATCTCACTTATCATTAAGGGATAACCTGTTGCCACTGAACTTAATTGACCAATAGCGACAACATTTAGTTTCCCGTGGCCCGTATTTCCAGGATGCCCATTAACATATTTAAAGGTATAAAACTCTTGATCTGAACAGGGCATCAATTCAATCACCCCATGTGCGTAATGCGTCGCCTGCCGGACTGATTTTTGAAATTCAGGCCACCGACGAAAATCTGTTTCTAAGGCGGTCACTAAACGCCACAAAAAACTTTCTAACCCCAAAATATTTATGATTGCCTGAACATCTGAAATGGTAAGAATTTTCATTGTGCCGCCTTAGCCCTGTTAAGAGTCATCAAAAATCCTTACTGAGCTTTGTATTGAGTAAATCAACTTAAAAGTAAATTATGTCATACGTTATCCTTAAGTCCTTTAATTTCTTAACGGTTTACCGACACTTAACATATGTTCTAATCGTGCTTGCGTTTCACCCTGTTTAACCAATGCCATAAAGCCTTTCAATTCTAAATCTAGAACCTGTTTTTCTGTAACTATTCCGGTCATATCGCAATCGTCTCCGGTAAAAACCTTTGCTAATTGATTACCGATAACCACATCATAATGACTGGCTTTACCCACTAATTGAAAACCTCTTAACGCTATTCCAAGAGTAACCTTGGCGCTTAA
>DUCI01000119.1:2612-9737 GCA_012959905.1 Methylococcaceae bacterium
GGCTGATAACCCTCAATCAGAGCCAGAGCTTTAACCTTGGCATTATTTAATAGCCGTTGCCTGTTGGGTGTAATGCCATCTGTTGACGATAAAAACAGACGCTCTTGAGCCTCGATTGCAGACCTAGAAACCTCGGCCATAGCAACGGTATTAAAGCCCTTAATAATCGCAGGCATAGGCCCCATTGTCTTTCTGGTTTTATGCAAACACCGGTGTAAATATTCTTTACAACCACCCCACCCGGGAATTAAGCCAACACCCACCTCAACCAGACCCATATAAAGTTCACTGTGTGCTTCTATCGCATCACAATGTAATAACACTTCACAGCCCCCTCCTAGCGCTAACCCAGAAGGTGCTCCAACGACAGGGAAAGGTGCATATTTAAGCGCACCGAAGGTTTCTTGCCCTTCAGTTATCATCACTTCAATTTCATGCCAGGATTGACGATTAATCGCTGTCGTCAAGAGTTTTAAATTAGCGCCAACAGAAAAGTTATCTGCCTCGTTATAGATGACTAAAGCAACAAATTCCTGTCTGATTTTGTCGATACTTTGTCGTATTAAAGAAAGCGTATCAAAATCCAGTGCATTCATTTTGCTATGAAATTCTAAACAAACAACTCCATCACCTAAATCCCATAAACTCGCCGAACTATTTTCTAAAACAGCACTATTTTGTTGTTTAGCATCGCTTAAATTTAATACCCCGGGTGGCGTTATAATGGCCTGATACTGACCAGATGATAGTAAGTAACTGGTCGTTCTTTTAGAACGGTCATATAAAGCAAGTTTTTGTTTGAGTAGTTCAGGAACCGCTCTACCTTCTGATTCAAGACGCTCAACAAACCAATCAACGTGTAATTCATCAAGTAATTCAAAAGGCCCCCATTGCCAGTGATACCCCAAAACCATCGCCTTATCAATATCAGTAATATTATTGGCAATGTCTGAGAAAATTTCAGCACAGTAACACAGTGTTTTGGAAAGCACTTGCCAACGATAATCTCCGATAACATCATCATCTAATAATAGCGCCTGAAGTGATGCACGGGTTATCTCTGAATCACCCGCATCCAACGATTTAATGCTGGTGTGATAGTCCCCAGTTTTCAAATCAATAGACTCTTTAATACGCTTACCACCGGCCGTATTTAACCGATAAAAGCCCCCTTTGCCCTTACGTCCGGTATACCCCTTAGCAATCATTTCATTGACCAGTTCCGGTATATGACTCATCTGCTGAAAAGCATCTGCCTCAGGTAAGGCTTTTTTCATACTGACCATAATAGCTGGCATCAAATCCAGGCCCACAAGATCGAGAAGCGCAAATATGCCTGTTTTAGGTATTCCAAACGGTTGTAGCGCGGCATCGGCTTGTTCAATTGTCAGCCCCATCGCCATTGCATGGGTCATACCGCACTGTAACCAATAAATACCAATACGGTTAGCAATAAATCCGGGCGTATCTTTGCAATAGACAAGCCCTTTACCCAGTTGATAGTCTGCAAATTTTAAAACCGGTTTTACCCTGTCCGGTTCCGTCATTGAACCCAGAACAACTTCCAGTAATGGCATATAACGGGGTGGATTAAAAAAATGACTGATAAAAAATCGTCGTGTGAATGTTTCAGGTAGACCATCAATCAATACTGACAGTGGCAATGTTGAAGTGTTTGATGAAATCACCGTATCCGGTACACAGAGCACATTTAATTGCTGGTAAAGATTTTTTTTAATGGCAGGGTCTTCAACAACCGCTTCAATAACCCAGTCCACTTCTGCCACTTTATCTAAATGATCTTCTATATTCCCCGGGGTAATTAACCGAGCATTTGCAGGTCTCATAAATGCTGCCGGTTGAACTGATGTTAATTGTTTAATCGCTGTCTCGGCAACCTGATTTCTATTACGGTTATTTTTTAACACCACATCCAACAAATACACAGAAATGCCCGCATTACTTATATGCGCGGCAATACTTGCTCCCATGACACCCGCTCCAATCACGGCTACTTTTGAAATAGCCATTAGATTGCCTCCAAAATGGTTGCAATTCCCTGCCCACCCCCAATACATTGGGTTGCCAGGGCATAACGCTTATTTTCACGTTGCAATAAACTGGCCGCTTTTCCTGTTATACGGGCGCCGGTCGCTCCTAAGGGATGACCCAATGCAATGGCACCGCCATCAATATTTAAAATATTTTCCGGAATTGATAAATGTTCTAATACAGCTAGTGATTGTGATGCAAAGGCCTCATTTAATTCCACAACCCCCAAATCATGGGATTCTAACCCCGCACGTTGGAGTGCTTTTTTTGTTGCGCCGACAGGGCCAATCCCCATGATCTCAGGAGCACACCCTGAAACAGCTGTACTTCTAATGCGGGCCATTTTAGGTAAATGATTTTGGTCAGCATACTGTTCACTGCAAACCAGTACGGCCGCCGCGCCATCGGTCAAAGGAGAAGCCGTCCCCGCCGTAACACTTCCTTTTTCCAGAAAAGCCAAGGGTAATTCGGACAATATACTTTCAGTGGTATCAGGGCGAATACAACCATCCTGATTAATAGGCGTTGCTTGTGACGTTGTCATAATGGGAATTATTTCATCTTGAAAAAATCCTTTTTGTTGTGCGATAGTGGCTTTTGCATGACTTTTGACGGCAAATCGTTCTTGCGTCTGACGTGGGATCTGATACTCCGTAGCTAAATTCTCAGCGGTTTCCCCCATACTGATATAGGCTTCAGGGTAACGCTCATAAAGCGTAGGATTAGGGAGACAATTAAATCCACCCATTGGAATACGAGTCATCGACTCAACACCTGCACAGATAAACACCTCGCCAGCATTCATTTCAATAGCTCCTGCCGCAATATGGATAGCTTGCATTGAAGAACCACAGAAACGATTAACGGTCATCCCCGAGACTGAAAACGGTAATTTAGCTAAATGTACGACAATACGCGCTAAATTCAGCCCCTGCTCTCCCTCAGGAAAAGCACATCCTAAAATCAAGTCTTCAATATCAGCGACATTCACAGCTGTCTTGTCGACTAATCCCGTGACCACTTGTGCAATCAGGTCATCTGCTCTAATAACCGCTAATTGACCTTTGAATGCTGGTGTAAAAGGTGATCTACAGTAGCCCGCAATAATTGCTTTTTTCATACCTGTTTCTCCTTTTATTAATGGCTCAGGCTGCGCCGTAAAATTTTCCCGACAGCAGTTTTCGGTAACGATGATTTAAACTCAATCGCTCGGGGTAACTTGTAATCAGTTAACTGATGTTGGCAATAATCCATTAACTGATCTTTATCGAGTGCGGCGTCATTCCTAACGACAAAAATTTTAACGGCTTCACCAGAATGTTGATCCGGTATTCCTATGGCACCACATTCACTCACTTGTGGATGCGCACAGACCACCGATTCAATTTCATTCGGGTAAACATTGAAACCAGAAACTAAAATCATATCTTTTAAACGGTCGACTAAATATAAAAAACCTCGGGTATCAAACTTGGCAATATCACCGGACTTAAGCCAACCGTGTTCAGAAAGTGCCCACTGCGTTTCATCAGAATGCTGCCAAAAGCCAACCATAACTTGTGGCCCACGGATAAATAATTCACCTATTTCACCGATGGGGACACGTTGGTTATTTTCATCACGAATCTCACATTCGGTAGAAGGCAATGGTTGACCAATACTGTTTGAAAAATCAGGTCCCTTTAATGGATTAATGGTGACCGCAGGTGATGCCTCAGTGAGCCCATAGGATTCGACTAAAATACAACCCGTATATTTTTTCCATTGCCGTGCGATATGCTCCCGTGTAGCCATGCCTCCAGCGACACTTAATTTTAAAGCCGAAAAATCAATTTGTTTAAAATCAGGGGCCTGTAAAAGCGAATCGAACAAAGTATTTACGCCGGTAATACAGGTAAACTTTTTCGCCTTAATGCTTTTTATCAAGAAAGAGATATCACGCGGATCACTGATTAAAACATTCTCAGCACCTAATTTCAGGAAACACAATAAATTCGCGGTTAATGCAAAGATATGATAGAGCGGCAATGCCGTAATAACGATTTCACTCCCGGAAGTTAATTCCTTTTCACCCTTGTTTTGTTGGGTGATCCAAAGATAAATCTGCTCCAGATTACTGAGCATATTGGCATGACTAAGCATCGCGCCTTTTGAAACACCCGTTGTCCCCCCGGTATATTGTAAAAAAGCAATATCGTTTAAACCAATACTCGGCCTATCAAATACCCGTTGTTTACCTGAATTCAGTGTGTCATTTAAAAAAACAGCTGTTGGTAAATTAAAATCCGGAACCTTCTTTTTAATATATTTAAGGGTAAAATTAATAACCCCTGATTTAGGCCAAGAAAAAAAATCACCCATTTGGGTAATGACCACATGTTTTACCGACGTCTGTGAAACAATACCCTCAAAGAGATGCCCTATACTCTCGAATAAAACCACGACTGTTGCGCCGGAGTCATTCAACTGATTTTTTAATTCTCTTGCACTATAGAGCGGGTTCGTATTAACGACAATATGCCCGGCCCTGAGAATCCCAAACAACACAACCGGGTATTGCAGGCAATTAGGCAATATGATTGCAACGCGCGAGTGCCTTTCTAAGTTCAATGACAGTAAATAATTAGCAAAATAACGACTGTTTTTTTCAAGACCAGAATAATCAAGATTCAAACCCAGATGGGAGAATGCGGTAAGGCCTTCATACTGCTGGGTTATTTGCTCAAAAAAATCCACCAAGGAGGTATATTCCAGAGGCTTAATAAATTCCGGAACACCCTTGGGGTAGTGTGCTAACCATGGCTTAACCATCACACGACCTTCTTCAATTTCGTTACCGTTGCTTCTGCATTATGACTGTCTTTATAAACCCAGGCATCGTGGACAAAATCTTCAATCCGATTCCAAATATTATCGCTGTTTTGATATAAAATTCCGTGATGGTCAGCATGAATAATATGTAATGACTTCTCATCGGTTATTAATTTATTGAGAACAATATCTGAACTTTTTATGGCAACAATAGGATCATTTTTAGAATAGATAAGTAAGACGGGGATCTTTATTTCCGCGAGTACGATTAATAACTCATGAATCAAACGCCTCAATTCATACAAACTACGCACCGGAATTGAACGATAGTTAACCGAAACATTCTCGGGTTCATTAGGTATAAAAGGTTTAACTCCCTCAAGACTTGAAACCCAGCTAACTAATTGATTAGTCCCGTGTAATAAAGAAGCTAGCATCATCTCTGAATTTACAAAGTGAACGGGTACAGAAACGGCGACGACAGCAATAACATGCGGTTTTTGTTCAGCTGCCAATTTGAGTGCCAAAGCGCCTCCCGTTGAGAAGCCAATGACTACAATTTGATTGACTAAATAGTCTAAAATATCATGCGCTTGAGTCACTGAGTCAAACCAATCTTCAGCCGTACGCGTTCTTAAATCATGAGGAGACGTTCCATGACCTTTAATACAAACACCTAAAACCGTGTAGCCTTGTTTATAGAGATGCTCACCTAAACCACGTACTTCCGCGGGTGAAGCCAATAAACCATGAACCAATAAAACACCACAACCGTTTTTATGCTTAGGCATCAGTAAAAAAGGACTGACATCCGCCTCGATGTTTTCATATTGATTAACATCATCAAATTGTGGCTTTGAATAATAATTCTTATCCCATTGCCTAGATACACAGTGATCATCAAATAAAGCCACGGCTAATTGCTCATTAGAAATATTTTCCGTCTCTTTAAATGCTTTTCTAACCACTTTTCCAACCGTGGTAATCGGTGCAACTTCATTGTAATAAACAGCTATCAGATTCTCCATTCGGATAGTTAATACATCATGGGAATCATTTAATTTTTCCTTTAAAAAATAATTTGTATTGTCTTCTTCTATCAAGTTCTGTCTTTTTGCAACTGCAAAGAAATGCAGTAATCTCGAATTTTCTCCGCTGAGTAATTGTTGATATTCTTCGGTATTCAGTAAGCTGGCATGTAAGCGTAAACCATCGTGTTTCTGTAGTGCTTTAATGCTCAGATATAAGGCCTTATAGAACTGTTCCTTTTTAACTTCAAATTGACCTTTCTGATAATAAAGCATAATCAGTGTTGCGGCCAAATGACTTAAATTAACGGTCACATTGACATAGATTATTTTCATATACTGATTGCGTGTTGACTTAGCATTTTTTCTGAAATACTGGCCTAATACTTTTTGTTTGAAAGACTTAGGTTTTTGATGCAATGCAAACACATCGTCAAGTGAATTAAATTCAGAAGCAACCCATTCCAATAAACTGTGATTCCATGGGTGCCAAACCTGATAAGGATCAACCATTTGACCCATCGTGACATCCATATCAGTATCTCTGGAAATAATATTACCTTCTACTAATAACTCCTCTGTTTGTTTTAGCGTTAATCCACCCGAAATAAACTCAACCGCTTTTAACAACAGGGTTTCAGATGACCGAATCGGATAAAAAGTGATGTTAGAAGGGACTATTAAGGTTGGCTTGGCTACGGACATCAGTAACGCATCGATATTTTCAAACTCTAATGTTTCTTGCCAATGTATTAATTTACTGACATTTTTTTTCCGATAAGCATTTCTAACGGTGGCTTTAAACGCTTCAATGCCTTGAGCTAAAACCGCAGCGCCCGTATGTTGTTTACGAATAACGCCAGACATTTGGTCAAGCATTTGAAAGGCGCCAGAATCGTCCATGACTCGGTGGTCTTTAACCATGCCTCCCTCGGGGAAAATGATAACTTTTTGTCCGTGTAATATCTGCTTAGCCAATACAGGAAATAACCGTTGGTGGTCATGCGGCATGACCCCTAATTTCTCTAAATAAGTTGATAAAATACTGTCATCGTTAAAAAACTCACTTGAGGCTATCGACCAACTATAATCACCTGTGGCTTCATGGATAAGGTACTGGGGGATAAATGTTTCAATACGTGAAAAGTGATTAAATAAGAAGATACTTCCTTGCTGAATTTGGTCACTATCAACATGAAGTTTAATATTGACTTTCAACATCTTTCTAAGCGTA
>DUCI01000120.1 GCA_012959905.1 Methylococcaceae bacterium
TGTTTTTCAAAGCTGATTTTCATTTTTAACCTTGCCTTGAGAGTTACAATTGAATCAGGCGCGCCATGCGCTCGCCTAAAACATTTAATACCCTTAAGGGTATTAAATTAATAAAAACAGAAATGACAAAAAATCGTAAGTCTGATTTGCAAGAAGCATTGATATTATCCAAAGGCGCTTTTTTTTATATGGCTGGCTTTAGCATGGTTATTAATTTCTTAATGTTAGTGCCAGCCATTTATATGTTGCAGCTCTACGATAGAGTGGTGCCAACAGGGAATCATTCAACTTTGTTAATGCTAACCTTAATTATGTTGGTTTTTCTGGTAACGCTTGGCTCTTTAGAGTGGGTGCGTTCACAAATTTTAGTGCGCACAAGTACTAAATTGGACGTCTTGTTAAATAAACGTTTATTTCAAGTTGCTTTTAAACAAGCACTTTACACGGGGGGGCAAAGAGCGACAACTCAGCCGCTAGAGGATTTATCAGGGTTACGACAGTTTATGTCGAGTAATGGGTTGTTTGCTTTTTTTGATGTGCCGTGGATCCCTGTCTATATTGGGGTGATGTTTATGTTTCATCCATGGTATGGCTGGGCAGCCGTATTTACAGCCATTATCCTAGGGATTTTAGCCGTAATTACTGAAAAAACGACGGCTAAAATATCGGCTGAGGCAAATAATCAAGCTATTTCGAATCGTGGAATGGTCAATAAGAGTCTTAGAAACGTAGAGGTCATTGAGTCAATGGGTATGTTGGAAAATATATACCAGCGTTGGCTTAAAGGTTCTATAAAAACATTAAAGTTGCAATCTGTTGCTAGTTCAAGAGCCCGGTTATTAACGGCATTATCAAAAACTATTCGCATGTCAGCGCAGTCGTTAATCCTAGCACTGGGGGCGTATTTAGTTATTAGGCATGAAATTACCCCAGGTTTAATGATTGCAGGCTCTATTTTATTAGGGCGAGCTTTAGCGCCAATTGATTTAATGATAGCGTCGTGGAAAGGTTTTATTACGGCGCGTGGTCAATATCAACGTTTAAATGAAATTCTTTTAAACATTCCTGTCGATAAAGATAAAATGCAGTTACCTACTCCTCAAGGTAAATTAACACTTGAAGCGGCTGTTGTAATTCCTCCTGGTGCTAAAAAACCAGTGATTAAAGGTTTGAATTTAACGGTTGAGCAGGGAGATATTGTTGGTGTTTTGGGCCCAAGTGGGGCGGGAAAGTCAACTTTGGCTCGCGCCTTATTGGGTATTTGGCCAACAAGGAGTGGGGCTATTCGTTTAGATGGTGCGGACGTGTCTGCATGGGATCGACAGCAGTTGGGTGAGTTTATCGGCTATTTGCCTCAGGATATTGAATTATTTGAAGGCAGTGTCAGCGAAAATATTGCTCGCTTTGGTGAAGTTAAGCCTGAAAAAGTTGTTGAGGCGGCAAAAATGGCAGACGTACATGAGTTGATTTTACATTTGTCCGAGGGGTATGACACGGCTATTGGATCAGGGGGTATGAATTTATCTGCAGGGCAACGTCAGCGTATTGGTTTAGCAAGAGCCCTGTACAATACGCCTGTTCTAATTGTGTTAGATGAACCTAATTCTAACCTTGATGAGCAGGGTGAAAAAGCGCTAAAGCGG